>CAYJJR010000048.1:0-16951 GCA_964370565.1 uncultured Oscillospiraceae bacterium
TTTCAGTATGAAATTCATTTTTATTAAGTGTTGCACTTGATATTATAATCTACCCGGGGGCGTGCTGGGGGCGATTCGAAAAAGCCCCCTACGCCCCTGACAAAAACATTTGTAATTAATTATAGTTTAAAAAAACCGCCCAATTTGGGCGGTTTTTTTAAGGTGTCTATTAATATTTATCTCTTTTTACATAGCTTGTGTGGAGAAGGTGGTGAGCCTTGTGGCTGCCCGGTTTATCAAGATAGTTGTCATAGATATCTTTGATAACGGGATTTTCGTGGCTCTTTCTTAATGTCATCGCTTCGTCTTCGCTGTACAAAGCTTTTGCTCTTTCGGCACGAAGATCGACATAGTTGCGAACATGACCGGGTTGAAGGGGTTGTCCGCCGCCGTTTACGCAACCGCCGGGACACGCCATAACTTCGATAAAGTGATAGTCTTTTTCGCCTTTCTTAACCATGTCAAGAAGGTCTGCTGCGTTTTGAAGTCCGCTGACGACTGCAACACGAACTTTAGTTCCGGCAAGATCATATTCAGCTTCTTTGATGTTTTTCGTTCCGCGAACATCGTCAAACTCGAGTTTGTCAAGAGCTTTTCCTGTAACGATTTCAGCAACCGTTCTAAGAGCTGCTTCCATAACGCCGCCCGTTGCGCCGAAGATGTGTCCTGCGCCCGAAGCCACGCCAAAGACGGGGTCGAACTCTTCGTCTTCAAGAGTGAGGAACTCGATGCCTGCGGTTTTAATCATCTCTGCAAGTTCTCTTGTTGTGAGCGAAGCGTCTACATCGGGAACTCCGTTTGCGGCTTGGTCTTCACGCGAAAGCTCGAACTTCTTCGCCGTACATGGCATGACGCTTACAACAAAGATGTCTTTCGGGTCGAGGCCGGCTTTGTCCGCATAGTACGATTTAACCAAAGCACCAAACATCTGTTGCGGAGATTTACACGAAGAAACATTTTCGAGGAACTCGGGGTAGTAGTATTCACAGAATTTAACCCAACCGGGTGAACATGAAGTTATAAGCGGAAGTTTTCCGCCGTTTGAAATACGGTCGAGAAGTTCTGTTCCCTCTTCCATGATAGTCATGTCGGCGGCCGTGTCAACGTCGAATACTTTGTCAAATCCGAGTCTTTTTAGCGAAGCGGCTAGTTTTCCTTCGACGTTTGTGCCAATAGGCATTCCGAAACATTCGCCAAGTTGAGCACGAACAGAAGGAGCAGGGCCGACAACGACGTGTTTTGTGGGATCTTGGATAGCGTCATAGATTTTGTCTATATGACTTTTTTCCATCAAAGCGCCTGTCGGACAAACTGCTATACATTGGCCACAGTGGATACAAGGTGTTTCGGCAAGATCCATCTCGAACGCCGAAGCAACATGTGTTTCATAACCCCTGTTGTTTGGTCCGATAACCGCTACGTGTTGGTTGTGTTTACAAACGGCAACGCAACGACGGCAAAGGATACATTTAGAGTTGTCTCTTATAAGGTGGATAGCGGAAGCATCAACTTCGGATTTGAAGTCGTTTTCAAAACGTTTGCTGTCTACGCCATATTCATTTGCGAGGTTTTGAAGTTCGCAGTTTGTGCTTCTAGCACAACTAAGGCAGGTCATGTTGTGGTTACTTAAAATAAGTTCAAGTGTTGTTTTTCTTGCTTCACGAAGATTTTTAGTATTTGTGCGAACGACCATTCCTTCGGTTGCCGGGGCAACACATGAAGCCATTAGACCCCTTGCGCCTTCTACTTCAACAAGGCATATACGACAGGCACCTATTGCGTTGATCTCTTTCAAATAACAGAGAGTAGGAACCTTAATACCTGCTTTAACCGTTGCGTCGAGGATTGTCGAACCCTCGGGAACAGTTACAGATAAGCCGTTTACAGTTAAATTTACATTACTCATAATCTATAATTTTTCCTTTCTCTCTTATTCCTTAATTATTGCGCCAAATTTACAGCTGTCGATACAAACACCACATTTAATACATTTATCTTGGTCGATAACGTACGGGTTTTTAATCTCGCCGCTAATAGCGTTAACGGGACATTTCTTCGCGCAAAGCGAACAACCTTTACATTTATCGGCGATAATCTTGTAGCTTAAAAGATCTTTACAAACACCGGCCGGGCATTTTTTGTCGTTAACGTGTGCTTCGTATTCATCTCTGAAGTAACGAAGAGTTGAAAGAACGGGGTTTGGAGCTGTTTGGCCAAGACCGCAAAGCGAGTTAGCTTTGATGTAGTGGCAAAGTTGTTCCATTTCGTCAAGGTCGGACATAACTGCTTTGCCTTCAGTGATTTTATCAAGCATTCCGAGAAGTTTCTTTGTTCCGATTCGACAAGGTGTACATTTTCCGCAGCTTTCTTCAACGGTAAAGTCGAGGAAAAACTTAGCGATGTCAACCATACAGGTGTCTTCGTCCATGACGATTAGACCGCCCGAACCCATCATTGAACCGATAGCGAGAAGGTTGTCATAGTCGATTTCGGTGTCAATAAGGTTTGCCGGAATACATCCGCCCGAAGGACCGCCCGTTTGAGCAGCTTTGAACTTCTTTCCGCCCGGAATTCCGCCACCAATCTCTTCGATTATCGTGCGAAGCGTTGTTCCCATTGGGATTTCAACAAGACCTGTGTTGGTGATTTTACCAACGAGGGCAAAAACCTTTGTACCTTTTGATTTTTCTGTTCCGATAGACGAGAACCAATCGGCACCTTTAAGGAAGATTTGCGGAATGTTTGCAAGCGTTTCAACGTTGTTGAGAACGGTCGGTTTTCCGAAAAGTCCACGAACAGCGGGGAACGGGGGACGGGGCCAAGGTTCGCCACGTTTGCCGGCAATCGAAGTCATAAGCGCGGTTTCTTCGCCGCAAACAAATGCGCCGGCGCCAAGACGAACTTCGAGTTCAAAATCAAATCCGCTGTCAAATATGTTCTTTCCGAGAAGCCCATATTCACGAGCTTGGTTAAGAGCGATTTGTAGACGGTCGATAGCTATTGGATATTCCGCACGAACATAGACATATCCTTGGTTTGCACCGATAGCATATCCCGCAATTGCCATAGCTTCGATTATTACGTGGGGGTCGCCTTCAAGAACCGATCTGTCCATGAATGCGCCGGGGTCACCTTCGTCGGCGTTACAAGCGACATATTTAACAGGACCCGGAGATTTTGCAGCAAAATCCCATTTTACGCCGGTCGGGAAACCTGCGCCGCCGCGTCCGCGAAGGCCACTTTTTTTCATCTCATCGATTACTTGTGCGGGGGTCATCTCGGACAAAACTTTTCCAAGGGCTTGATAGCCGTCCATGCCGATGTATTCGTCGATGTTTTCAGGGTCGATAACGCCGCAGTTGCGGAGCGCTACGCGGTTTTGTTTTTCGTAGAATTTTGTTTGGTCAAGCGATTTAATTGTATCGCCTTCAACCGTTTCGGAGTATAGCAAACGTTTAACAATACGTCCTTTTAAAAGATGTTCCGAAACTATCTCGGCTACGTCTTCTTCTTTAACCAAAGAGTAAAACGAGCCTTCCGGATAGATTATAACGATAGGGCCTAGAGCACAAAGACCAAAACAACCGGTTTTGATAACTTTAACTTCGCCGGCTATGTCGTTTGCTTTAAGTTCTTTTTCAAACTGCTCATAAATTTTTTCCGAGCCCGAGGAGGTACAGCCGGTACCGCCGCAGACCAAAACGTGGCTTCTGACAATATCCATGTATTTGCTTTCCTCCTTTATTGTTGTGCACCTACGGTGTATTCGGTTACTACTTGTCCGTTAACGATGTGTTCCGCAATAATTTTTGCGGCTTTTTCAGGTGTCATTTTAACATATGTTACTTTTTCTTTGCCGTTTTCGTGAACCTCGACAATCGGTTCAAGACGACATAGACCTATGCAACCTGTTTGAACAACGGCAACATTTTCGAGTTTTCTTTTTGCAACTTCATCCGCAAAAGCAGAAAGGACGGGACGAGCGCCGGCGGCTATTCCGCACGTTGCCATTCCAACAACTATTCTTGTTGAAGCTTCCTCATTACGGAGATTAACGTTGCTTTGCATTTTATCGCGTATCGCAGCGAGTTCAGCCAATGACTTCATCTAAGAAGTACCTCCTAAGATTTGTTCGTTTTCTTTAATAAATTCTTTAATCCATGCAAGGATTTCGGGATTGTCTATCGGGATTTCACCGATATTTTTTCTAACTTCTTTGGTTTTAAATTCAAAACCTTGGTCGTCTTTTTGACGAAGATAGGAAAAATCGATATCAGGGGATGACATAACTATCGTTTCGATAGTTGAAGCCATGTCTCCGATAGGGACCCTGTCGATGTGGTTCAAACCGAAAACGGCACTCACCGATGTTCCGACACCTTTGGTGCTTTCAATCGAAAAACTGCCTCCCGAAAGCTCTGCCGCCATCTTGAACAGCGGGATTCCAAGCCCAACTTTTCGGGTTGTTCTTTTGGTAGTAAACGGAGATGTGACGTTTTGCAAAAATTCTTTGTCCATTCCGCAACCATCATCAATAATTTTGATAGTCAAGCTATCTTCTTTTGTAACTTCGACAATCGAAATATCGACATTTTTTGCGCCGGCAACAGTAGAGTTACCGACAATATCAAGAATGTGTAACGATAGTTCCGTCATATTCTTAATATTTCTTTAAAATATCGTCGATTTCTTCCGGGTTCAAACGTCCGTAAACGTCTTCGTTGATAGTTAAAACGGGAGCTAGCCCACATGCGCCTATGCAACGAGAAGCGTCAAGAGAAAACTTTCCGTCTGAAGTTATTTCGCCCGGTTTGATGCCAAGGTTAATAGTAATTCTGTCGATAAGGTCGCCAGCGCCTTTAACGTAGCAAGCTGTTCCCATACATACGTTGATTTTGTATTCACCTTTGGGGTTGAGGGAAAACTGTGAGTAGAATGTTGCGACGCCGAAAACCTCTTCAAGAGACATCTCGAGTCCCTCGGCAATCATTGTTTGAACTTCAATAGGAAGATATCCATAGATATCCTGTGCCAATTGAAGAACCGGCATCAAAGCGCCTTCCAGGTCTTTGTGCTCCGCAATAACTGCCATAAGGCGGTCTTGCTGTTCTTTTGTGCCTTTAAACGGCACTGCAGGTACAAGTTTTGCCATTAAGTAACCTCCTTGAGTAAGCGTAAGATTATTATTAGATTGTTTGTTAAAAAACAAGCAATTAACTAGAATATATAATAACATATCGAAATAGAAATTTCTATATCAAAATAAAATATAATAGATAAAAATTTGTTAATTTTATGATTTTTTTAGTCAAAATCAGCTTTGTTGATAAACTTTGTAGGCTGTTTAACTGTAATAGTGAAATTTTTGACTTATAAATGGTATATATCTTGTAAAAATAAAAGAAAAAATATATAATGTATATCAATACAGGTCGGTAGATTAACAGTATTATGGAGTGGGTTATATGAAACGTCGCGATAAGATAAATTATTACTTAGACATAGCAGAGGCCGTTTTGCAACGAGGCACATGTTTGCGCCGAAATTATGGCGCCGCAATTGTCAACAACGACGAGGTTAAAGCGTCGGGATATTCGGGCGCGCCTAGGGGACGGAAAAACTGTTGCGATCTTGGCTATTGTCTTAGAAAGAAACTGGGCGTTCCGCGCGGCCAACGATATGAGATCTGTCGTTCGGTTCACGCCGAAGCAAACGCTATTATAAGCGCCTCGAGAATAGATTGTATCGGCTCGACATTGTATTTGGTAGGGCAGGAGATAGACGGCGAATACGTTGTCGACGCAAACTCTTGTTCGATGTGTAAGCGTCTTATAATAAACGCCGGGATAGACACGGTTATTATACGTCAAAATAAAGATGAATACGTCGTGGTTGACGTTGAATCGGAATGGATTATGAAGGACGATTCGCTAAACACAGAGTTTGGTGACTATTGAAAGGCGGAATTTCTTAAATGATACTATGTGTCGATATAGGCAACACAAACATTGTTCTCGGCTGTTTTGTCGGGGACGACATTAAATTCATCTCGAGGATATCCTCCGACAGGACGCGCATGCCCGACCAATTCGCGGTTGAAATCAACAGTATTCTTGCGCTTTACAACGTCAAGGCTTGTGAGATAAAAGGCGCGGTCATAAGTTCCGTTGTTCCGGGGCTTACGGAACATCTTAAAGATGCGGTTAAAAAGTCGTTTAACGTCGAGCCAATGGTTCTTGACAGCGACACAAAAATTAATATGAAAATTCTGCTTGACAATCCGCTTGCGGTTGGGGCAGACCTTGTCGCTGCGGCGGTTGGGGCAAAAGCGAAGTATGGATTTCCGCTTATAATAATCGATATGGGAACCGCGACAACGATAACCGCCATAAACTCTGGTGGCGACTTTTTGGGTGGCTCGATTATACCGGGGCTTAAAACTTCGACCGATGCGCTTTTGAAAAACACCGCTTTGCTACATGGTTTTACGTTTAGTCCGCCAAAAAAACCTATCGGAACAACGACGTCGGAAGCGCTTAAATCGGGCGCAATTCTCGGAACTGCCGCAATGTTGGACGGGTTGTGTGATCTGTACAAAGAGCAGTTGAACGCAAATCCCACTATAGTTGCGACGGGAGGCCTTGCGAGGGTTGTGACGGATTTTTGTAAAAATGAGATTATTTTGGACGATATGATCCTGCTTGAGGGACTTAAAAAGATATATGAAATTAATGTAAAGGGAGAAAATTTTTAATATGAAAACCGATAAAACCCGACGTTTGGTTTTGCATTCATTGTTTTGTGCAATTATTGTGGTGATGGCGATGACTCCGCTCGGCTATCTCAAAATAAGCGTTGTTGAGATCTCGCTTTTAATGATACCGGTAGCGCTTGGGGCTATCTTTTTAGGACCCGTCTCGGGAGCGTTTTTCGGAACTGTTTTCGGGCTTACAAGCTTTATTCAGTGTTTTGGGTTTTCTCCTTTTGGGGTCATGCTTTTTGGGATTAACCCATACTCTACGTTTGTTCTCGTGATGGGGCCTAGAATACTTATTGGGTATCTTTCGGGGGTTATATATCTACTTGTCAAAAAAGCAAGCAAAAACGAGTTTGCTTCCTGTTCAGTTGCGGGACTTTTTGCCGCGGTTTTAAACACCGTTTCGTTTTTCCTTGTTCTCATATCGTTGTTTGGAAGAGAACCGCAGATACTTGAACTGATGGATTCGTTTGCTGTCGAAGGACTTTTTGCGTTTTTTGTAGCTTTTGTCGGAACAAACGGTTTAATAGAGGCGATAGTTTCATTTATAGCGGTTGGCACGATAGGAAAATTCACAGTTCCTCTTATGAAAAAATAAAAAAGAAAAAGAGTTTATATGATAAAATTAGTTATATTCGACATGGACGGGTTGATGGTGGACAGTGAAGCACTGGCATATGATATCTGGAACAAAGTTTTAAGCGAGTTTAATATTCAATTTTCTCTCGAGGAATATTGCGGATATATCGGATATTCCGACGAGGAGATAGCGCAAAATTTTATAAAAGCCTTTCCCGACATCGAGGGAATTAACAGGGTTCCGGACGACGTTGCACGGCTTCTTTTCGAGGCATGTGAAACAAAACCCGTTCCTACAAAAGCGGGTCTTTTTGAACTTTTTGATTTTCTCGAACAAAATGGCATAAAAAAAGCGGTGGCGAGTTCTTCGCCAACCGCTCACGCTGAAAATATATTAAACAACTGTGGTGTTTTGCAACGCATGGATTTTAAAATTTACGGTGATATGGTCAAAAGGGCAAAACCCGACCCCGAACTGTTTTTGAAAACTGTGGAGCATTTCGGTTTTGAAAAAAATGAATGTCTTGTGCTTGAGGACTCGAAACAGGGGATCGAGGCGGCAACGCTTGCAAAGATACCCGTTATTTGCGTAAAAGACCTTATAGTTCCGGAAAACATCTCGGACACTGTCATGATGGCTGAAAGCCTTTTCGAGGTAATTGATTACATAAAACAAAGAAACGATCTTACGACCGTTTCTTGAAAATTTATTTATTAGATAGATTGTGTTCACATTGTTTGATTAGATTATATAAAGACGAGGCGTAAAGCGGATAGTCTTTGTTTATCTTTTCGGTTGAAAGGGCGAACTCTTCGGTAGATTTAATCGGCGGCATGTCTTCTAATTTTTCCCCTTTAAGGATAGCTTTTGCGTTGGTTTCGCTTAAAGACATGTGTGCGTTAACATATCCCGAATAGATAGAGGACGGAATTGAAAACATGTTTTCTTTGTTTGTTGTGTTCGAGGAAAAGATTATTCGGAAAGTTTTATAGACCGCAAGCATAAGGTAACTTGATATCTCGCCTACAAGGTTTTTATCGGGGTTTTTGCTTAACAGGTCAAACAACAAAGCAACCGAGTTTGTAATAAGTTTTTTATTTAATGTCGGAAGAATACTTCCTTTATATTTTCCGTCTTTTCCGGCGTCGCCTTCGGGAAGCTCGTCCACCGTCAACGTAAGACCGCTCCTGTCGGGGGAGCGCCCGAGAAGATAGTCACAAGAAACTTCGTAGAAATCGGCAACCTTGACGATGAAATCAAGACCACATTCCCTGATACCTTTTTCATAGTGTGAGAGCAAAGCCTGGCTCACCCCTAAAGCGGCGGCTGCCTCTTTTTGGGTTATTCCCTTTTCTTTGCGTAGAAGGGTTAATATTCTGTTAAAGCCGCTTTCAGCCATTTTGGTCGCTCCTTAATAAAAAATAATACTGCGAGTATTTAAGATTATACCTTAAATATCGTTTATTGTAAATATTTTTACAATATTTTTTACAGATAATTTAAAATAAATTTAGGTTGGTATTTTTAGTGAAAACATATAAATTGTATTTTATAAGGACAGGACTTACCGAAGCGAATGAAAAAGGAGTTTATTGTGGTTCGACAGACGTTCCTCTTTCAAACGGCGGAAGGTCAGAACTTGCAAAAAACCTTGAGAACTTTGAGTATCCGTTTGTCGAAAAGATATATCGCTCACCGCTTTTAAGGGCACAACAGACCGCCGAAATTCTTTACCCGGGAGTTGACAGCGAGGTTAACTTAAATCTTTCCGAGACCTCGTTTGGGAAATACGAAGGCAAGAGTTTTGAGCAACTTAAAAACGACGACGAGTTCCAAAGTTTTATAATGCCAAACGCCAAAGAGATTCCGAAGGGTGTCGAACCGCCAAGGGAGTTTTATTTCCGTTCAATCCTTGCTGCCCAAGAGATTGTAACCGACATGATGAAACAAAACATCCACACCGCGGCGATAGTAACCCACGCGAGTGTTATAGCAAACATACTAACCGGAATAGCGTATCCGAAAAAACAACAATATGATTGGACGCCTCCTCCGGGACAAGGCTATTGCGCCGTTGCGGATTCGACACTTTTCATGCGTGAACCTGTGCTTGAGGTTGTTTCCGAAATACCGTTTTCGGAACTAAGCAAAGATTATCTATACGATGATTTCGGAAAAGACTCTTATCCCGACGATTATGATTGGGACTTTTGAGTTAGGAGTTAGGAGTTAGGAGTGTTGGTGCGCCACTTCGTGGCGGTATTTAAATGTTAGTTATATAGTTAATAGTGAAGGAGCGGCTTGCGCCGCGATTTAAATGACAAGGTTTTGAGGTTTTGTCGTTGGTTTTAAATGGGTGGGACGTATTCGTTGCCCGCACAAAACCCCAAAGGCAAACCGTAGGGCAAGGGCTCTGCTCTTGCCGCACTCATCGCCCGCACCATACCCCAAGAGACAAACGGTAGGGCAAAGGCTTAGCTCTTGCCCCTTTGGTTGATGGCATTGCAATTGTGAATAATATAAAAACGTTATAAAAAATATTTATTTTGGAGTGAATTATGAAGATTAACGAAATCAAAACCCTACTTGAAGCCTCGGTCTATGCCGGAGAGGAATTTCTAGATTGCGAGGTTAACTCGGCTTGCGGAAGTGACCTCATGAGCGACGTTTTGGCGTTTGTCAAAGACCAGGCGGTTCTTTTGACCGGGCTTGTCAACCAACAAACTATAAGAACCGCCGAGATGATGGACATGAAATGCATAGTTTTGGTGCGCGGAAAAACCCCCGACGAGGGAATGATTGAGCTTGCGAACGAAAACGAAATCGTTCTTCTTTCGACCGAATACAGAATGTACGAAGCTTGCGGAACACTTTATTCCAACGGTTTTAACCAAAGAGGTGTGTGATGTCGGAAGCTATTGTATTGACACATACGGTTGACGGAAACGATTTCACGGCGGCGGGAACCGCTTCAAGCGAGGTTAAAAAGACACTAAAACAACTCGGAATACCGTCCGCTATTATTAGAAAAGTTTCGATTTGTATGTATGAAGGTGAGATAAACATGGTTATCCACGCCGACGGAGGAAAAGCGGAAACTTCGGTTTATCCTGATAAAATAATAATCAACTTAAAAGATACGGGCCCCGGAATTCCCGACATTAGCCTTGCTATGAAAGAAGGTTATTCAACAGCGAGCGACAAGGCGAGAAACCTCGGCTTCGGAGCGGGAATGGGTCTTCCTAACATGAAAAAATGGAGCGACGACATGGTTGTTACGTCAAAGGTAGGGGAAGGAACCGAGATTACCATGACGGTCAACATACAAAGCTAGTTTGATACAAAATTAATTAAAGCAAATTTTTTTTAGAGGTTTTCTAAAATGATTGATATGGACTTTCATTCGGTTACACTGGATGTTGAAAAATGCAAAGGTTGTACAACTTGTATAAAACATTGTCCAACCGAAGCTATACGGGTTAGGAACGGAAAAGCATACATAATTAAAGAACGCTGTATCGATTGCGGACAGTGTATCAAGGTGTGTCCGCACAGGGCAAAAAACGCCGTATACGATAGCCTTGATAAGTTAAAAGAGTTTAAATATAACGTTGCTATGCCGGCTCCCAGCTTATACGGACAGTTTCATAACCTTGACGATATCAGCTATGTGCTTTCGGGTCTTTTGAAGATTGGATTTGACGACGTTTTCGAGGTCGCTTGTGCTGCTGAGATTATTTCAGAACATACAAGGAAACTAGGAGAAAGCGAAACGGTAAAAAAACCGCTTATTTCGTCTGCATGTCCTGCGTGTGTGCGGCTTATAAAAAAGCGTTTTCCCGACCTTGTTGAAAACGTCATACCATATGCCGCGCCGGTTGAACTCGCGGCTCGTTTGGCGCGAATTTCGGCGGCGGAAAAGACAGGTTTTTCGCCTGAAGAAATCGGGGTGTTTTTTATCTCGCCGTGTGCCGCCAAAGTCACAGCCGCACGAAATCCCGTGGGTCTTGAAAAACCGGTTATGGACGGAGCCCTTGCGATGAACGACGTGTATAAAGAACTTCTTCCCGCCATGAACAAGATAACCGAACCCGAACTTTCGGCGACAACGGGACTTATTGGTGTTGGCTGGGCGGTTTCGGGTGGCGAAAGTGCGTCGCTTTTAAAAGACTCATATCTTGCGGTGGACGGAATAGAAAATGTAATTAGGATATTAGAGGATATCGAGGACGATAAACTGCCCGATGTTGAATTTATCGAGATAAACGCCTGTACGCAAGGTTGTGTCGGCGGTTGTCTAACCGTTGAAAATCCGTATGCGGCAAAGACAAGGGTTCGGCATCTCATGAAATACCTGCCCGTTTCGATGAACAAATCGGACAAGATAAACGATCTTAACGCGAAGATAGCGTGGGAACACGAATTAAGTTACACCCCGATTTGGCAACTCGACACCGACGTGTCGCAAGCGTTTGCGAAACTTCAAGAGATAAAGAAGTTTGAAGAAACGCTCCCCGGCATCGATTGTGGATGTTGTGGCGCGCCATCGTGCAAAGCTTTTGCCGAGGACGTTATACTTAGGTTTTCAAAAGAAGATGACTGTATCTTCCGCATGAAAGAACGTGTTATATACATGACGGGAAACAACGACCCGGACCAATATCTGCCCCCACCGTTTAGAAAATCAAAAGAGACAAAGGAAGAAAAGGAAATAAAAGATTAAAGAAGTTATATAGTTTGGTTGTTTAAACAATTATAATAGAAAGGTAAAAAGACATTATGGATGTTAAAGAATTTGCAAAGCTTATAGGCGGTTCAATTGTTACGGCCGAGGATGACCCGGCAGAACGCGAGATCGAGGGTTGTTACGCCGGCGACCTTTTAAGCCGTGTTATCAGCAGGGCAGTTGAGGGTGGAATTTGGTTTACCATTATGAACAACGTAAACGTTGCGGCGGTTGCGCATCTTGCAGATGTTGCTTGTGTTGTGCTTTGCGAGGATGTTGAACTTCAAGACGACCTTAGAGAAAAAGCGAATGACATGAACATTCCTATAATTAAAACTTCAAAAGATGTTTATACCCTCATAACCGAGTATAACAAGGCGTTGAATGTATAGATGAAAGCTTATTTTGATCTACATATACATTCTTGTTTGTCGCTTTGCGCGTCGGACGACATGACTCCGTGTAACATAGCCGGCATGTCGTCGCTTGCGGGGCTTAATGTTGTTGCGGTAAGCGACCATAACAGCGCGAGAAACTGCCGCGCTTTTGCAAAAGCGGCGAAAGAATTTGGAATTGTTGCGGTTCCGGCTATGGAACTTACAACGTCGGAAGAGGTTCATGTTTTATGTTTGTTTTACAACGTGGATGACGCAGAGAGGTTTTCAGATTTTATAAGACAAGACCTGCCCGAAATGACCCAAAAGATGCGAGATAACTGGAAACAGCAGGTGGTAGATGAGTGTGACAACGTCGTTGGGGCGGAAGGAAAACTTCTCTCAACCGCAACTTCGATAGGGATATACGACGTAGTCAAAACTGTTGACAGCTATGGTGGGATAGCGATTGCGGCACACATAGATCGAAGTTCGTATTCGATATCTTCAAACCTTGGGTTATACGACGAGGCTATGGGTTTTTCGGTGGTAGAGTTTTCAAGAGAAGCGGACAAAAACAAGGTGATTTCTTTGTCACCGGTTTTGGCGACAATCCCTCATATATCAAATTCGGATGCCCACGATCTTGAAATGATACCCAATGCAAAGTACTATGTCGAGCTAGAGCAACTTTCTGTTTTTGAGTTTCTCGAAAAGATAAAGGCAGGAAAAATTTTCGAGGATATTGGTTGAGCTATGCCAACATTCCGATTTTTAGAAGCAAAACAAAAGACGTTAGACCCAATATCAATGGATCCAACGTCACGTTGGTGGTGGACGATAACGGACTTGAACCGCTGACCCTTCGCACGTCAAGCGAATGCTCTACCAGCTGAGCTAATCGTCCTTGCTCTATAGGATATTATAACATAAAAAAAAATATTTGCAACAATAAAATAAATTTTTTTGATTATTTTTATTTTTTTACTTGACATTTCCCCGAAAATTTAGTATGATATAGTTCGCACAAAAAATATATCGCGGGGTAGAGCAGTTGGTAGCTCGTCGGGCTCATAACCCGGAGGTCGCAGGTTCAAGTCCTGTCCCCGCAACCATAAAAATCTTGTATTTAAGCCGTTTTTCGGTGAATGCAAGGTTTTTTCTTTTGCAAAAATTTCGCCGTACCGCTGTTTTGTACCGCAGGACGAAAAAACTCCGAATTTATACGGAAGATGGAATTAAGTCAACAACAAAGGCCAATTTAAAATAAGTATCATAGCATATACACAAGGTCTTGACTGCTTAAGTTATACTGTAGAAAAAAGAATTTGTGTGGCTGTGTGTTTTAAGAAAGCTCATAGTTGCCATTGACAACGTAAGTATTTAAGCTACAATATGGATAGGTAAAAAGGAAAAAATTATTGCAAGCAAAGAGGGGAAAATCATGATTTATCATTTTGACAATAATCAAGTTCCAAAGCTATCCAATATAGGCGGAAAAGCCAAAGCTCTTATCGAAACAAGCGTTGTCGGAATGCCTGTGCCGGAAGGCTTTGTGTTATCAACCGAGTTCTTTGAATCTTGGCTGAATGAAGTGAAAAATTCTAATCTGTTTAAAGAAATGTTGACTTTAACCACGAAAGAAAATTGTGATAAGGTTAGGGCGTTAGCACAAGAGTTTGTTTTTAATGAAGATCAATTAAAAATATTTGAAAAAGAAATAGAGAAGTGTGACGCCGATATATTTGCTGTGCGTTCCTCCTCTCCCGAAGAAGATTTAGAAGGAACTTCTTTTGCGGGAATGTATGAAACATACCTTGGTAGTAGAAAGCCTGACCTTCAAAAAAATATTGCTAAGGCCTTTTCTTCGTGTTTTGACTTTAGGGTGATGGAGTATAAAAAGCAAAACGGTATTGACCTGCGAAATACGGCTATTGCTGTCATTGTGCAGCATCAGTTAGCGTCCGATGTGAGTGGCGTGGGCTTTTCTTTAAACCCTCTTAATAATGCGTATGACGAGGTGTATATCAATGCTTCGCATGGTCTTGGTGAGGCAATCGTATCGGGGATTGTAACTCCTGATAGCTATGTATATGACTTCCAAAGTAAAAAAATTATATCGAAAAAAATCAACACGAAAGAGATTTTATTAAACCTCAGTAACGATGGCGGGGTTGTTCAAAAAGAAAATGATAATAAACAAAAACAAGCTCTTCTTGATCAACAAATTAAAGAGCTTGCAGACCTTATCAAAAGTTGTGAGGCGCATTACGGTAAGCCTGTTGATATCGAATGGGCATACGAAAACGGAAAATTGTATTTGCTTCAGGCGCGCCCAATAACTACGCATTTTCATCTGTTTGAAGAGCTTAGAACCAAACCGGGAGAACCGAAGCGATTTTACATCGACATTATGATGATGACCCAAGGCTTTGGCGAGCCGATGAGTGTATTAGGGCTTGAACTTTGGAGCCAGATGCTCTACGAAATTAAGGCGGGGATGTTCACCTTTGCCCCAAACGGTACGGCACCTGCGCTTTATGGCAAGGAATATTTCAGCGTAACGGCAATTGGCAAAGCACTCGGCAAAAAGATTGTTTCTAACGTAATCTCTTCTTATGACGGGAATATACGCAAGATATTTGAGGAAATCGACCTTGATGCACACAAATTCAAGGGCAAACCATCAGGAATTGACGGAATGATGGGTAAAATCATAAAGGGTAGTCTGGAGATGATACCGGGCATATTAAAGTCTATATTATCCGACCATCAAAAGGTGCTTAAGCAATATCAAAAGCAGTGCGATGAGCTTGTTTCATTCGCAAAAGGAATGACAAAGCAACAAGACTTTGGCGCAAATGCTTTGCAATCGCTCAATGGTATGTGTAAATTGAACAGTTCCGCATCGGTGATGTTTGCCGGAATGTATGCACAGATTCAGCTTAAAAAAATGTTCAAAGACGAAGATGTTGCTGAAGACGTAGTGTCGATGGGGATGGACCTCGACGGAAACCCAACAAGTGAGATGGGTCACCTGCTTTTTAAAATGGCATGTAGTGATGATTTTAAAATGATTAATTCGCGGGAAGAGTTTATTCAAAAGGCAAAAAAGAGACAGTTTAACATGGGTTTTTTAAAGATCTACGATGACTTTATCGAGAAATACGCTGTTCGCGGATTTAAAGAGATCGACGTTGCTTCAAAGAGAATCTATGAAGATATCGGTATGCTCTATGATAAATTGATACAGATTAACACAGAGGAAAACCAAATTTTAAGTGTCAGCGAAAAACGAGAAGCTGCATATAATCGCCTGCTTAAAGTGGCAAAAGAAAAAGGGTTTGAAAAGAAATTTGTAAAACAAGCAATGAAATACAAAGAGACGTTTGGATATCGTGAACATCCGAAATATATCATTGTATATATAATGGCAATACTCCACGATTTGGCGCTTGAACTTGCTGATGATTTTGTGGCGGAAGATAGGCTCGATGATAGGCAGGATATATTTGATTTAACCTCAAGCGAGATTACAAGAGCGCAAATAGACAAAAACTTTGATTTGAGATTTGCAAGAGAACAAAATCTTAGAGGCTATAAGTTAATCGAAAATGTCAAGGAATTTCCACTTGTTATAGACAGTCGAGGAAAAATCTACAAACCAAGATTAGAGATAAAAAATGGCGACCTTATAGGCGACCCGATAGCTTCCGGCAAAGTTGTCGGAAAAGCAAAAGTCTTGCGGAGTCCTTATGAAAAGCCACTTATTGCCGGAGAAATCTTGATTGCGAGAGCGACAGAACCTTCGTGGACACCAATTTTCACAAATGCCGCAGGGGTGGTCATGGAAATAGGCGGGCCGTTGCAACATGGTGGAATTATTGCGCGAGAGTATGGCATTCCTTGCGTTAGTGGTCTAATCGGTATAATGGATGTTGTAAAAGACGGAGACTTAATCGAAGTGGACGGAACAAACGGAGTCGTTAGAATGCTTTGAAGATAACCACAATCAAATGATTGGCTTTTTAGCAATACAAAACGAAACGAACAAGCTGTTGCCCATGTATCGCAACATAGTTTAAAACAAAGCTTTTTTTGCCAAGGTTCATCATATTGTGGGTGTGGACAATAGCGTTGATAAACTTTTTAGATATAACCCCCGCCTATGGCGGGGGTTATATCTAAAACAACTCTATTTTGCCACTCCCCATATTGTTTTGACAAGCTTTTAAATTGTATATCGTTGCAGGACGGTAAAACTCGATATAATAATCTTCAAAAACGTCATTTTGCGACTGTTTCCAAAGAGCGGCAGGGTGTAACCCAAAACCATAGCTTAACGAAACATCGTCAAGACTTTTTATAATATAGTTTTGTTTGAATGAATTTCCAAAAACGCTGTAGTTAACAAAAATAGAGGGTAGAAACCCTGCCCTCTTATATATGATACTGTAGCTCAGTTGGTAGAGCAACGCATTCGTAATGCGTAGGCAGGAGTTCGAGTCTCCTTA
>CAYJJR010000049.1:0-16568 GCA_964370565.1 uncultured Oscillospiraceae bacterium
GTCGCCGGAAGCTACAGCGTTCTTGTAACGGCACAGCCGAATTAAATAATATTTATACAATAAATATTATTTAATTCAGTTAGGAATTAGGAGTTAGGAGTTAGGAGTGTTGGTGCGGCTTACGCCGCGATTTAAATGACAAGTTTTTTTGCTTTGATTTGCTTGATTTGCTTTGATAGTTTTTTGTGGCTGTTTTGTAGCGACATCTGTCTATTTGTTCGTTGTTGTCGCTTTGTCTCTATCAAAAGAACACGTTAAAAAAACGAACTGTAAGGAAAGGGTTCTGCTCTTGCTATCTTGGTGACACAAGGTAGAAGGAGGGCAAGTTGCTCGTCTCAACCTCCATTGCCCCAAGAACCACATTGAAAAGCAGATAGGTCATATGTTCAACATAACTACGAATTACGAATTAAAAAAGGTTTTTTATTTATGATTATTGTTTCGGGAATAAGAATCCCGCTCGGCGAAAATAAAGAACAAGCGATTGAGCTAGCCGCAAAAAAACTGTCGCTTACTTCTAAACAGATACAAACAGCCGTGGTACACCGCGTTTCTTATGATGCGCGTCACGGCTCGGTTTTTTTGGTGTGTTCCGTTGCGTTTTCGCTTTTTCGGGAAGAAAACGAGATAGCGCTTGCGGAAAAAAACAACTTTGTTCGTTTAAAACAACCGCGAGATTTTGCCCCGACAGTTGGCGAAAATTCGCTTGAAACACGTCCTGTTATAGTTGGGTTTGGCCCTGCCGGGATGTTTTCGGCGCTTTTGCTTTCGCGGCATGGTTTTAGACCGATTGTGATAGAACAAGGCGAGGACGTAGAACAAAGGACCGCGACGGTTGAGACGTTTTTCAAACAAGCAAAACTCAACGAAGTTTCAAATATACAGTTTGGCGAGGGTGGAGCCGGAACGTTTTCCGATGGTAAACTAACGACAAGGATAAACGATCCTCTTTGCGACATCGTGCTTAAAACGCTTTGTGACTTTGGCGCGCCGGAAGAAATTTTGTGGCAAGCGAAACCGCACATTGGAACCGATATTCTTAAAAGTGTAGTAAAAAATATACGAAACGAGATTATCTCGCTTGGTGGTGAAGTTCGGTTTAACACAAGCCTTTGCGATCTTTCTATAGTTAATAATAAAATCAAATCGGTTAAAACCAAAAACGACGAGATAAAAACCGACGTTGTTGTTGTAGCTGTCGGAAACGGCGGACGAAAGGCTTTCGAGCTTTTGGCGAACAAAGGGTTGATTTTGTCGGCAAAACCTTTTTCGGTTGGTATGAGAATAGAACATCTGCGCAAAAACGTCGAACAAAGCGTTTTCGGAAAGCTAGCCGGACATCCGCTTTTGCCGTCGGCGGAATACGCGTTGTCGGCACACGTCGGCACAAGATCGGTCTACACTTTTTGTATGTGTCCGGGCGGAGAGGTTGTCGCGGCATCAAGCGAACAAGGCGGCGTTTTAACCAACGGAATGAGCTTTCACGCGCGAGACGGAAAAAATTCAAACTCGGCGGTGTGTGTGTCGCTTTCAAAACAAGATTTCGGCGACGACCCGTTTAAAGCAATTGAATATCAAAAAAATCTTGAACAAAAAGCGTTCGAGTTTTCGAGCAAAAACGGCCACGGATACTGTGCCGTCGGAACCGATGTCAAAAACTTGTTCGATAACAAAATGGGGCTTAACATAACAAGCGTCACTCCAACATTTCCTCTCGGTGTCACAGCGTGTAATCTGAATAGTCTTTTTGGCAGTGAAATAACCAAAACGCTGGGCGACGGGATTAGAGCTTTTTCAAAGAAACTGCGTTGCTTTTCGGACACCGAAGCCGTGTTGACAGGCCCCGAAACGCGAACGTCTTCTCCCGTTAGGATAGAACGCGGCGACGAGATGACCGCAACAGGGTTTAGCGGTATCTATCCAATAGGCGAGGGCGCGGGATATGCCGGCGGTATTATGAGCTCCGCTATAGATGGCGTCAAAGCGGCGGAAAAGATAATCGAAAGATATAAACCAATGTACACATAGGGCACTACGCCCCCTGACAAAAACACATAAAACACATAAAATGCTTGAAATTTTCAGATAGACATCAATAGGTGTTTAATGCAAACAACCCAAAAAACATTCTTAAGAAAGGAAAACAATATGTCGTTAAAGTTATGGACAATTAAAGAAATCGACAACCAAAAGGTTTTAAGCCTTGCTTCAAAACTTGCTGTTAAACGAATAGTAGCCATGGTTTTGGTTTCGCGCGGTTTCGACAGTAAAACGACGGCACAAGATTTCCTTTCGGCGGAGTATAAAGTTCAAGATCCGTTTATAATGGCGGACATGGGAAAAGCGGTCGAGAGAATATCAAAGGCGGTCGAGGACAAACAAAAGATAGAGATCTTTGGCGATTATGACGTAGACGGAATTACCTCTACCGTCGTGCTTTATCAATATCTAAAAAAAATAGGCGGAAAAGTTTCCTGTTCTTTGCCAACAAGGGAGGGCGATGGATACGGATTAAACACCGACCACATCGACCGAATGAAACAAAACGGAATATCGCTTATCATAACGGTAGACAACGGTGTTTCGGCACATCAAGCGATTGACTATGCGAGAGAGCATGGAATTGACACCGTCGTTTGTGACCACCATGTTGTGCCAAGTACCTTACCAAACGCCTACGCGGTTGTAGACCCTCAACGACCGGACGACAAAACAAGGTTTAAAGAGCTTGCCGGCGTTGGAGTTGTTCTTAAACTCATAACGGCGCTCGAAGGTTGTTCGTTTGAAGAAACGGTTAATATGTACGGTGCTTTTGCGGCGCTCGGAACGATTTCGGACGTTATGCCGCTTGTGTTGGAAAACAGATATATCGTGAAAAAAGGGCTCGAGGCGTTACGCGAAAGCGAAAATTTTGGCATAAAAGCGCTGTGCAACTCGGTTTCGATACCGATTTCAAACATAGATTCAAGAACCGTTGCGTTTCAAATAGCGCCGCGCATTAACGCCGCCGGAAGGATGGGAAGCGCGGACACGGCATTTCGTCTTTTAACCGCGAATGATATGCAAACCGCGACACAGCTTGCGCAGGAACTTGAAGAGATGAACGTTAAGCGCCAGATGTCGGAAAAAGAGATGATGGAGTGTATAACGAAAGACATATCGGAAAACCCGTCGATATTGAAAGAACCTATCTTGATTTTTTCAAGCGAAAACTACAGCGCGGGCATTTCGGGGATAGTGTGTTCGAGGCTCACAGAAAAATATTCTAAACCGACAATAATTCTTTCGCTTTCAAGCGATGTTGCAAAAGGTTCGGGGCGAAGCGTTGGAAGTTTTTCGCTTTACTCGGCTATCAAAAACGGCGAGAATTTCCTTGAACGTTTTGGCGGACACGACTATGCGGCCGGGTTTACTATGCGGCGTGAAAATGTCGAAGGATTTGTGTCGGCGGTTTTAAACTATTGCAAAACAGACACTATGCCGGCCCCGTTTTCGGAACAAAAAATAGACGCTGTAGTCGAATTTGAAGATATCGGCGAAACGGCGGTTAAACAACTTCTTTTGTTGTCTCCGTTCGGTTCAAAAAACGAAGAACCGACTTTTGCGACGCTTAATACAGTTGTACACGAAATAAATGCAATAGGGGAACGACACAGTAGAATAACATTAAAGAAAAACGACAGAATTTTGACGGGCGCTTTTTTTGGACTAACGCCGGATAAACTGCCGTTTGCAGTTGGGGATAACGTAGACGCGGCGTATAATCTTTCTATCTATTCGTCCAACAAAGGTGATACCGTTTCGGTTAAGTTCAACGGTTTTCGTTGTCCCGAATCGTCCGAACAAAGTTTTAATTCTTTGCTTCGATACTATTCTTTCAAATGCGGTTGTAAAAACAGCGATATAGATAAAGAGACGTTCACTCCTATAAGAGAGGATATCTCGATTGTTTATCGAGGTATAAGACAAAACCCTGTTTTATTTGGGGATTACCAAGCGTTAAGCTTTAGGTTTAAACAGATGTCGCTTGGAAAAGTAGCGGCTTCGATAGACATTCTGTCGGAACTTTCGCTTTTCTTGTGTACCGAAAACGACAGCGGAGAGAACGTTGTTAAGGCGACGGAAAATCCCGCAAAAAAAGACCTCTTTGAGTCAGAGGTTTACAGAAAAATAAATGAGTAGTTGTAATGGAAAATGATTAATACATTTAATGAACTTTTAAAAACAATAGAATATAGCGGGCGACATTATGACCTTGCGGTAATCGATAAAGCGTACAAGATGGCGGAGCGAGGACATAAAAATCAAAAGCGAAATTCGGGTGAGCCGTTTGTGACTCATCCTCTTAACGTTGCGGAAATTTTAGTCGACCTTGGAATGGACACCGAAAGCATAGTTGCGGCAATTCTCCACGACCTTGTAGAGGACACCGACTATACGTTGGACGACGTTAGTAATGTGTTTGGAAACGATATAGCGCTTTTGGTAGACGGAGTCACAAAACTCGGAAAGATACCGTTCTCTTCGATAGAGGAACAACAAGCGGAAAATCTTCGCAAAATGCTTTTGGCGATGAGCAAAGATATCCGCGTTATGATAATAAAGCTTTCGGACAGGCTCCACAACATGCGGACGCTTGACGGGCTTCGCGAGCAAAAACGCCGCGACAAGGCGCTTGAAACTATGGAGGTTTTCGCCCCAATAGCCCACCGTCTTGGAATGAGCGCGATTAAGGAAGAACTCGAGGATCTTTCGCTTAAATATCTTGATCCGGTAGGATATAACGAGATAGTAGACGGGCTTAAAAATAACGATAAAAACGGAACGTTTGTCGAGATGATAGCGGATGACATAACTATTCGACTTCAAAACCTTAAGATACCGAACTTTAAGATAGAAAGTCGCGTTAAGTCTATCTATGGAGTGTATCGAAAGACGTATATACAAAACCGATCGATGGAAGAAGTCTACGACATATATGCCGTCAGGATAATTTTAGACACAGTTGCGGATTGTTACAATGTCTTGGGGGTTATCCACGACATGTATCGTCCGTTTCCCAATAGGTTTAAAGACTATATCTCGACCCCAAAACCAAACATGTACCGTTCTTTACACACAACGGTTATAGGACGCGGAACTATTCCGTTTGAAATCCAGATAAGAACGTATGAGATGCATTATGAGGCGGAATACGGAATAGCCGCCCATTGGAAATATAAAGTTGGAATAAGCGGAAAAGACAAACTCGAGGAGCGGGTTTCTTGGGTTAGACAACTTCTCGAAAGCCAAAAAACTTCGGAGGACGCAACCGACCTTTTAAGCAACATTAAAAGCGACCTTTCCCCTGAAGAAGTGTATCTTTTTACCCCTAAAGGCGACGTTATAAGTTTGCCGTTTGGGGCGACGGTAATCGACTTTGCATATGGCATACATTCCGCCGTCGGAAACAGGTTGATAGGCGCGAAAGCCAACGGCAGGATAGTTCCGATTAACTATAAGGTCAAGACGGGCGAGGTTGTCGAAGCAATTTTGGGACCTAAAGACAAAGGACCTTCAAGGGATTGGCTTAACGTCGTTCAAACGGGCGAAGCGAGAAGCAAAATTCGCGCTTGGTTTAAAAAAGAACGTCGAGATGAAAACATCGAAGAAGGCAAAGATCTTTTTGAAAAAGAACTTAGACGAAACGCCATTAACATTCCAAAAGCAAAAGAACAAGAGTTTATGGAAAAACTTGTCGAACGACAAAAGCTTTTAAGCAAAGAAGATTTTTTTGCTGCGATAGGTTACGGAGGGATCCAACTTTCAAAGATACTTCCGCGTATACGCGAGATACATTCAAAACTTATAAAAGCGGACGACACAAATCCCGAAGTTATCCGTATTAAACAACCGAACGTAAAGACAAAAAATTCGGACGGTATAGTGGTTGAAGGGCTTGAAGGTTGCCTTGTCAAGGTGTCCAAATGTTGCACGCCGCTTCCGGGCGACGAGATAGTCGGGTTTATAACGAGGGGTCACGGCGTTTCGGTTCACAAAGCCGATTGCCCCAACGTTACAAGCTCTAAAGGCGATATCGAAAATGAAAACAGGTGGGTTAGCGTTTCGTGGGGCGAGGGTGTCGAAGAGACGTTTAAAGCCTCGCTTGAAATCGTGACGCTCAACCGCGACGGGGTCATAGCCGACATAACAGCGCTTATATTTAACATGAGAATACCGATATTCGACATGAAAGCGCGTATCGCAAACGAAAGGGTTATTGTAAACCTTACTATCGGCATAAACAATCTTGAACATCTGCGAAGTTCGATAGGTAAACTTAGAAAGATTAAAGACGTCGAAAGCGTAGAAAGAACCGCAAAATAAATCAATGAAACAACGGAGAGTAATACATGAAACTTGTAATACAAAGAGTTAAGCGCGCCGCCGTAGTTCTTTCGAGCGGCGAAAGACGAGAAATCTCAAACGGGCTTGTGGTTCTTTATGGCGCGTCGGGCGAAGACAGTTTAGAACTTTGTGATAAACTAGCGGAAAAAACCGCAAAGCTTAGGATTTTTTCGGACGACGAAGGAAAGATGAACATTTCGGCGGTTGACAAAAATCTGTCGGTGCTTGTCGTTTCACAGTTCACGCTTTTTGCGGACACTAAAAAAGGAAATCGTCCGTCGTTTATCGGCGCGGCAAAACCACCGTTTGCAACCGAGGCGTATGAAAGATATGTAAAGGCGCTTAAACAGTTTGATTTTAAAGAGGTAAAAACAGGCGAGTTTGGCGACGACATGGATATCGAGCTTGTCAACGACGGACCGGTTACGATTGTTATCGATACCAAAGAGTGGGGATTTTGAACCTTGGAAAAAGTTAATAATTGATAGTTAATAGTTGATAGTTAATAGTTGATAGTTAATAGTGTAGGTGCGCCACTTTGTGGCGAAATTTTGATACCGGATATTAGAGGTTTTTACGATTTTTTTGGTTTCGTCGCTTGAATTTGCCACGAAAACAAACTCATCAAAAAGAAAGAGGCTTATTATGCAACATAAAATAATACCTGTCGGATATCTTTCAACAAACTGCACCATCATTTGGGGCGACGATAAAAACGGAATTGTGTGCGACCCCGGTGACCGTGCCGATCTTTTAATCGATTTTATCAAACAAAATGAGATAAACGTTAAATACGTTTTGTTAACACACAACCACTTCGACCACACCGGCGCGTTGCCAGACGTTTTAGAACAAACCGGCGCAAAGCTTGCGGTTGGCGAACATGACGCAGAAGGGGTTCCTGTTTCCCCCGACATGCTTTTAAACGATGGAGATAAAATCACCTGCGGTGAACTTGAAATAGAAGTCGTTTTTACGCCGGGTCACACGCGGGGCGGAGTTTGCTATATTGTGGGGGACATCATGCTTTCGGGCGACACGCTTTTTTGCGAGGACATAGGCCGAAGCGATCTTCCGGGAGGAAGCTTTTCCGTTTTGAAAAAGTCACTTCAAAAGATAAAAAATCTGCCGTTCGACGATCTTAAAATTATCCCCGGTCACGAAGAGACAACAACACTTTCACACGAAAGAAAACACAACATGTATTTAAGATAGTTTATATGAAAGTTTTTATAAAAGGTCATAATTTTGAATATGAAATAATAAATGTAATAAGGCTTTTTTTTGATGATGCCGCGGTTTTTGAGCTTGACGAAAAGAAAAACATTAAAAACCAAGACTATATATACACCCTTGTTATCGAAAAAGCAAAAAAAGATTTTTTGTTTTGCGAAGTTTGTTACAAAGGAATAAAGGTAATAGGTTCAAGACAGCTTGATAAGTTGGAGGCGAATGTCACAATTTTTGCAAATACAAAAGAAAAGGAACTTGCGAAACTTGTTTTTTCTATGCTTTGTAACATTGCGGACAAAAGACCCCCATACGGAATATTAACCGGAATTCGTCCGGCAAAGCTTGCTATTGCGTTGCTTGAAAAGGGCGTTACCGTAAGCGGGGCGGAAAAAAGGTTGATGTATGATTATTTCGTTACAAAGAAAAAAGCAGAACTTGTTGTGTCTGTTGCAAAGTTTTCGGAAAAGTTCCGAAAACAGGACCTGCCTTTCGACTATTCGCTTTATGTTTCAATTCCGTTTTGCAAAACAAGATGTAGCTTTTGTTCGTTTGTGTCCAAGACGATAGCGAGCGAACAAAAACTTATCGACCCGTATCTTGAAAGTTTAATACAAGAACTTGAATTGACAAAACAAATAGTGACCCAAAAAAATCTTAACCTTAAAACGGTTTATGTCGGGGGAGGAACTCCTTCCGTTTTAAATGAACAACAACTTGAAAAACTTTGCGAAGCGATAGATCGCCTGTTCAACCCAAAAAACTGTTTAGAATATACCTTTGAAGCGGGGCGTGCAGACACGATTACAAAGGAAAAACTCGAGATACTTAAACGTTTTGGGGTAACGAGGCTTTCGATTAATCCCCAAACAAAAAACGACGAGGTGTTAAAAAAAGTAGGGCGAACACATTCGTATAAAGACGTCGAGCATTGTTTTTCGCTTGCTCGCGAACTGGGTTTTGACAATATAAACGCTGATTTAATTGCGGGGCTTCCGTTTGATACCGAACAAAGCTTTAAAGAATCGGTAGACTGGCTGTTGGAGCTTGGCGCCGACAACATAACGGTTCATACCCTTACGGTTAAGCGAGGCTCTGACTTTAAAGATAACTTTGTTTTGGGCGAACAGTCGGTGTCCGCAATGACAGAATACGCCATCGAAAAACTGTTTAAAAGCGGATATCTCGCGTATTATATGTATCGCCAAAAATCAACCCTTCAAAACCTTGAGAACATCGGATATTGTAAATCCGGCAAAGAGGGGTTGTACAACATATTTATAATGGACGAGATGCATAGTATTTTTTCTTGCGGAGCGGGAGGCGTTACAAAGTTTAAACAACCGTTTGGCACACGAATAGAACGGATTTTTAACTATAAATATCCTAAAGAGTATATAGAAGGGTTAGATGAAGTTCTAAAAAGAAAAAGAAAGGTTTTAGATTTTTATGATAATAAATTTTAATCCTAAACGTAAAATAGATATAAGCGAACTTAACAAAGAGATTGAAAAAAAAGATTTTATTGAGCGTTGTGAACAACAATATACAAAACGTGTCGAGAACGTTTGCGATAATATAGAAAAAAGCGACGCGCCAATAGTGCTTGCGACGGGGCCTTCTGCAAGCGGTAAAACAACGTCGTGCAAACGAATAGTCGCCGAACTTGAAAAAAGAGGACGAAAAGCGGTTGTTGTTTCGCTTGACAATTTTTTTAAAAATCTTGAAGATTACCCAAGGGATGAGAACGGCGAAATCGATCTAGACAGCGTTTATGCCGTTGATATTGAACTTGTTAACCTTTTTATCAAAGAGATAATCGAACACGGAAAGGCGCTTATGCCCGAGTTTGATTTTTTGAAACAAGGACGAAAAGAACAAAAAGTTGAGATAGATATCGGAAAAGACGGGATAGCCATTCTCGAGGGTATCCACGCGCTTAATCCGCTTTTATACGAAAGTTCCGCGCCTATTAACAAGATATTTAAGATTTATATAGGGCTTCGCGAGGAATACTATATAGACGGCGAAAGGGTTTTCCCGACAAGAGATATCAGAATAACAAGAAGGTTTGTGCGCGACAGACAGTTTAGGGGATATCCCGTAGAGGCTACCTTTAAGAATTGGAAAAACATTATGCGCGGCGAAGACCTTTACATCAGGCCATTTAAAGACCACGCGTCGATAATTCTTGACACGTCGTTTGAATATGAACCGTCTGTGTTTTTGCCGCTTGTTCAAGAGATAGTCGACGACCCAAACGAGGGCGGAATTTACAGAGAACAGCTTGAAAGAATATATAACACGCTAAAAAAGTTTACCCCGAGAACGGTAGATTGTGTGCCGCAAAATTCCGTTTTGCGTGAGTTTATCGGAGGCTTGGATATAAAATAGCTTGTAAAAAACGAAAGAAATTGTTATAATTTTAGTTCGGATAGTTTTGAATAAAAGACATGATGTAATTTAAAAATGGTGGGTATTTAATTTGAGCAGAACAAAACAAGGCATGTTAGAAGGAGCGATAATCCTTACCGTAGCAATGGGGATTGTTAAGGTCCTCGGCGCGGTCTATAAGGTGGCTATGGCGGATATCATAGGCATCGATGGAAACGGTTTTTATAGCTACGCATATTCTATATATAATCTAATTTATTCTATAGCGGTTTCGGGTTTTCCCGTCGCCATTTCAAAGATAGTCGCCGGTTTTGCCGGCGAAGGCAGATATAACGATATCAAAAGGGTTAAATCGGTAGCAACCATACTGTTTACGCTTGTCGGTTTGACCGGGTCGTTAGGGCTTATGGCGTTTTCGGGGTTCTATGCCGAAAACATTATACAGCAACCTTTGGCATATTGGTGTATGATAGCGGTAGCTCCGGCTATCTTGTTTTGTTGTCTTATGTCTATCTATCGCGGATACAACCAAGGCTTAAGAAACATGACTCCAACGGCGTCGTCCCAAGTTATCGAAGTGTTCTTTAAAGTGGCAACCAGTATCGTGCTTTCATATTGGGTCAAGATGGCGTTGTTCGCGGAATATCGCGATTATGGAACGGTTTTCGGGCAGATTATACAAGACGAGAGAATAGCCGAGATAACAATCCTTTCATATGCGGCGGCAGGAGCTATCTTTGGCGTTACAATCTCGACAGCGATAGGATTTGTCTATCTTTTCATACGTCAACAGATAGTGGGCGACGGAATAACAAAGTCTCAGTATGAAACAAGTCCGGCGCCGTTTTCAAAAAAGCACATTCTAAAGATGATAGTTGCGTTTTCTGTGCCAATGGCTCTTTCGGCGGCGGCGGTTAACCTTACTAGCGTTATCGACGGAATTATGGTTCAAGACAGGTTGCGTTATGTGTTTGAAAGCGATATAAACGCGGTTTTCGCTTCGCACGGCGGGCTTATGGAACTTGCCGACAAGACTCCCGACATGGATCACGAGTTTTTGGCAAACTTCCTTAACGGCGCGTATTGGTTCGCTATGCCGTTCTTTACGATGGTTCCGGCAATTACAGGTTCGTTTGGTATGAGCGCTTTGCCACACGTTGCGACGGCGTGGGCGGTTAAAAACATCGAAAAGACACGCAAAAATATCGAGAGCACCATTCGCATGGCTATGCTTGTCGCCGCTCCGGCGGGAATTGGTCTTGCGGTTCTTTCGGGTCAAATCTTAACGCTTATCTACGGCAACAGCGCTTCGGCGACAGGTTTCGAGATAGCTATTCCGATGTTAAGGGTTTTGGGGATTGCCGCAATATTTGTTGCGATAACGGGGCCTTGTAACGCGTTGCTTCAAGCGATTGGTCGCGTTGATATTCCGGTTAAACTTATGGTAATTGGCGGTTTAATCAAGATTGCTTCTAACTATATTTTTATAGGTATTCCACAGTTCAACATTAAAGCTGCCCCGGTTGGAAACCTTGTATCGTACATGGTTATCTCGGTTTCAAGCATCATAATACTTTGTAAAATTACAGGGATTAAGATTAACTTTATCTCGGTATTTTTAAAACCTATGGTCGCGGCGATTTCGTGCGGAATATTTGCGCTTTTGGCGTTTAACGTGTCCGACCTTCTAATGGGCGAGACTGTAGCGACAGTGATAGCGATAGCGGTTGCCGGCATTGTTTATGTCGCTTCGGTTATGCTTCTTCGCGTAGTCACAAGGGAAGACGTCGCGGGACTTCCGAAAAGCGAAAAACTTATTGCATTTCTTGAAAAACTCCACGCTTTAGGATAGCTTGAAATATTAAACTATAACGAAAAATTTGTGTTCGGGGCAAACTTATGCCTTGAACACAATTTTACAATATAGGTAAAGATTAAGGAAAAATTATAATTTATGGATAATTTCAAAGTTAAAGCAAAATATAATGTTAACGACGTTGAAAAACTTATCAAACGCCTTTGTGACGACGTGGACGGTTGTCCTTGGGACAAGGTTCAAACGCACGAATCGATAAGGAAAAATTTTCTTGAAGAGGTGTATGAGGCGTGTGACGCTATCGACAAAAAAGACACCGAGCTTTTAAAAGAAGAACTAGGCGACGTTTTGTTGCAAGTCGTTCTCCATTCCGAGTTTGAACGCAAAAAGGGAGAGTTTTCCCTTGATGATGTTGCGGACGGGGTTTGCAAAAAGCTAGTTCACAGACATCCGCACATCTTTTCCGGCGTCGAAGCAAACGACAGCGAAAACGTTTTGCAAAATTGGGAGGCGATTAAGCGCAAAGAAAAAAGTCAAACAACCGGAACACAATCTATTAAAGACGTTCCAAGGGCGCTTCCTATACTCGCGCGGTCGCAAAAGGTTCAAAAACGCGCGGCTTATGTCGGCTATGATTTTAACGATGTGTCGGAGGCGGTTGAAGCTTTTGACCTAAGCATAGCGAAGCTTAAGCAACAACTCTCGGAGAAAACCGACGTTGAAACCGCGATTGGCGAGGTTGTTTTCAAAGCTGTGGCGATTGCAAGGCTTTCGGGAGTTGACGCGGAACAAGCGGTTGAGAAAACTTGTGAAAAGTTTATCAAAGACTTTGAAACAAGTGAACAAAACGCGCTTGAACAAGGCACAAAATTTAGCAAATCAAATATAGACATTTATTAATCACTGTGGTATAATTCTTAAAGCGCAATAAAAAAAAGAAAACGATGCTTTTATAAAGTGTTGAAAATAAGGAGATTTAATATGACAAAAGTAGATTTAATTACAAAGGTTGCTGAATCAACCGGAATGACAAAAAAAGATGCTGATGCTGCTGTGTCGGCAGTTTTCAACGAAATAACCGAAGCTCTTAAAAGTGGCGACAAAGTTGCAATTGCCGGTTTTGGTAACTTCGCAGTTAAAGAACGCGCAGAGCGTGAAGGCTTTAACCCTTCGACAAAAGAAAAAATCAAAATCGCGGCTTCCAAAGCTGCTACTTTCAAATCCGGAAAAGCTTTGAAAGATAGCCTTAACTAGTCTTAACAAGACAAATTTAAAAATTAAAACAAATAAAGACCTTTTGAATTATTAGATTTTTTTCTAACGTTCAAGAGGTCTTTTTTATGATTTGATTTTGTAACTGTCAATCTTTTTGTGCAACAACTGCTACCCAGCCTTTGAGAAGTTTTTGCTCCACAATTGCAAATCCGCTTTTTTGAATTGCGTCAATAACTTCGTCGCTTCGTGTGTCGATAATTCCGCTTGCTATAAGATAGCCGCCTTTTTTAAGTTTTTCAAAATACATGTCGCTTTGCATCTTGATAACATCCGAAACGATGTTTGCGACAACAATGTCATAGCCTGCTGAAAGTTTTTGTTCAAGCTCGCTGTCGGTCGAGGCGTTGCCACAATAGACCGTCATGTCCTGTTCTCTAAAACCGTTAACCTTTCGGTTTTTTTCCGACACCTTGACGGCGTTGGGGTCAAGATCAACCGCTATGGCTTTTGTTGCGCCGAGAAGCAAACAAGCAACCGACAGTATACCGCTTCCGCAACCCATGTCCAGCACCGTTTCGCCGCCCGAAATTCTATCCTCAAGAAGCATCATGCAAAGCATAGTCGTCTCGTGTTCCCCTGTTCCGAACGCCATCTCGGGGTCTATCGTAACAACGAGGTCGCCTTGTTGTTTTTCATATTCCTCCCAAGATGGGCGAACGACCAACCTTTTTCCTACGCGTTTGGGTTTAAAATATTTTTTCCAACTGTCCTGCCAGTCTTTTTCAAACACCGTCTTGTCAGAAACATTATAGCTTATGCCTTGTTCCGCGAACCGTTCCGAAATATATGTTGTTATCTCTAAAAGCGAGATATCCTCGCCGAGATAACAATGTATAGTCGCCTTCGTCTTGTCCTTGTCCAAAAGACTTTGGTCTATGTAATCGTAATACCCGACGGTTGGCAGAACCTCCTCCATGTCGGAATAGTCCTCGATATAAAGCCCTCCCGACGCAATCATCGTCATTATGTTCGACGCCTTTTCGACATCTTTAGAAGATATCTCGATAGATAGTTGTTTCCAATCCATTTTTATGTCCATCCTTATTAAATAAGTTTTGAGATAATCGCGTTTGATACCAAAAATCCTTTTGGTGTAAGAACAACGCGGTTGTTTTTTGTTGTCAACAAGTTTTCTCTCTCACACAAAGATAAAAAATCAACCTGTTGTTTAGATAACGAAAACTTAAACTTTTTGTTTAATTTATCGAGATCCAGCCCGCTTGAGGTTCTCAAACCAAGCATTATAAAATCGTCCAAGCCGACTTCGCCTTCAGGCGTATACACCCCGTCAAACGAGGATTTTGGACAACTAAAATTCTCGCAAAATTCCGCGGCAGTAAGGTTTGTTATGTATCTTTTGTCGTCGATACAAGACGCCGCAAAACTGCCCGCGCCATAGTATGGTTGCAAAGTCCAGTATTTAAGATTGTGGCGACTTTCAAAGCCGTCTTTACAAAAATTAGATATTTCATACTGTGCGAAACCTTTAGAAGCGATGTATTGTACCGCATATTCGTAGAGATCGCTTTGTCCATCGTGGTCTAAAAGATAAAGCTTTTTGTTATGAAAAAATACCGACTGTTTAGAAAGTTTCATTATATACGCTGAGATGTGCTTTGTTGGGACAGCGGTTATGTCGTCGATCGTTTGTTTTACAATCTGTTTTGTCTGGCCTTTGATACCAAGCATAATGTCTGCCGAGATGTTTTGAATTCCGATTTTGTCGATAAGTTCGATAGTTTCAATCGCTTTTTTTGCGGTGTGTTTTCTCGATATAAGCGAAAGCGTTTTGTCGTCGGTCGATTGGACGCCGACAGAAACCCGGTTTAATCCGAAACTTTTAAGTGCTAAAAGTTTATCCGCCGCAAGAAACCCGGGATTTGTTTCAATCGTTATCTCGCAGTCTTTTGTTACTGTGTGCGACTTATATACGGCATCTAAGATTTCAAACAAATCCGAAGTTGACAATAACGACGGAGTTCCGCCACCAAAATAAACCGAGTCGAACACGGATTTTTCAAAACCTTTTATCTGGTTTGCGACGGCAAAAGCGTAGCGTTTAGCGAATGACTTTGAAAACGGCAAAGAATAAAAATCACAGTATCCGCATTTTGTCGCGCAAAAAGGTATGTGGATATAAAGTCCTTTTAACATATGGCACCTTAAAACTTAATGTATTTAAAATTATAAAGCAAGTTATAAAAAAAATCAAACAGTCAAAACATTTGGGTGTGGATAAAGGCGGGGGAGATATCTAAATCAACTCTTTTTTTACTCCCAGACATTTTTGCCTATTAAATTAATCGCCAAAACATTCTATGTTTTACAAATCGCGCCGTTTTTCTTTCTTTTATTTGCAAAACCTATGATAATTTATTTGCCAAATAATTATAGCTACAAATAAATGCTTAATTCCGACACAAACTATCTAGTACAGTAATTAAGCCGGGGGTGGAGAATATAAAAAAAACGGTTAGGAGATCGGTTTTTATAGCTATGATAATTTGGGTGATAATAATTGCTTATTTTTTTGTATCAAAGTTTTTACTGCCCGAAGAATTTTCTGTTTTCGAGGGCGAAAGCTTTTCATATCGGGACGGATTGTTGACGGTTGAAAAAAAACCGGACGCTCAACAAGCGGTTATTACCGCCTCAAAGGGAAGTTCGCAAAACGCTACGGTCTATCTGTTTGACCTTATACCGATTAAAAACGTACGACTTCAATCGGTAGACCAAACATATCTCATACCGGGGGGAATGGCGTTTGGTGTCAAACTTTTTACCGACGGCGTTGTGGTTGTCGGGTTTGGTTCGGTGGTAGCCGACCAAAAGACATACAGCCCCGCAACAAGCGCCGGGCTTAAACTTGGCGACATAATAACGACGATAGACGGCAAAGAGGTGAGCGGAAACAGCGACATAGCCGATATCGTAGAACTTAGCGAGGGGGAACCACTTGTCGTTGTGTTTATGCGCGACAACGACAGGATAATGACAAAGATAACGCCGGTTCAAGGGGAGGACGGCGAGTATAAGATTGGTATGTGGGTTCGTGATTCGTCCGCCGGTATCGGAACGATAACATATATAGACGAGCAAACCGGCGCATTAGGAGGCCTTGGACACGCGATAACCGACATAGACACGGGCGAGATCATGCCAATTCAAAGCGGCGAGATTGTTGAGGCCGAAATAACCTCGATTAAAAAAGCAAAATCAGGATCGCCCGGCGAACTTATAGGTAAGTTTAACTCACAAAACAAATACGCGACGCTTTTGGAAAACAACGAAACCGGCATATACGGAGAATATCATCAACAGTTTTACGACGGAGCCGCAATGCCTATAGCGTTACGGCAAGAGATCGAGAAAGGCCCCGCAAAGATAATCTCAACCGTAGACGGTGAAGGGCCAAAGACGTTTGATATCGAGATCGAAAGTATACGTCTTTCGGACAACAACCCGA
>CAYJJR010000050.1:0-16191 GCA_964370565.1 uncultured Oscillospiraceae bacterium
CCTTCAAAGAAATGATACGATCTATCCCCGACATCTCAAGCACCTTTCGACACTGTCCCGAGAGATTAGCCACCTCGATTGTCCCCATAAGCTCGTCGATAAGTTTATAGCGCCCCATGAGAAGTCCAACCGCCGAGCTATCCGCAAACTCAACGCCCGAAAAGTCCATGACAATTTTTTTTGCATTAAATCTTACAACCGAGCTGTCAACCTCTTTGCGTATTTCCTCCGAGGTATGGTGATCAATCTCGAGCGGAAGTTTAACTGTCAACACTCCCGACGCATAGTTTATTGCTAACTTTGCCAAACAAATTCCCCTTTCAAAAACTATTTATTAATAGAATATATATATACAATAAAAAAAACTCTCGAACTCAGTCGAAAGCTTTTTTATATTTTTATCCAAATTTGGTAGTGGACAAAAAAAGTTGATTTAGATATCTCCCCCGCCGGAGGCAACACCGTTGGTGGGGGAGATATCTAAAAAGTTAATCAGCGCCATTGTCCACACCCCCAAATTTAAAATATTTGACTTGATTTATACTTTGAAAAGGTGTATATTGTTTTCAAATAAGGAGGCAACAGATAATGAAGAAGAAATTCAAGCAGTTGATAGCGCCGTCAATTATCGCAGTTTTGGTTATTATCTACTATGTTGTAATTGCAACAGTCTTACTTAGCTATCGAACTATCTCTATTTATATCCAATATATATTAGTGTTTCTTCCGATAGCGGGTATCGGTGTCATAATATATGTATATATAGAAAGAATAAAAGAAATTAAAAAAGGAGAAAACGATGATCTTAGTAAATACTGATTATATCTCGGGCAAAGATCTTGAAACGTTAAGCATTGTAAAGGGTAGCACAATTCAATCTAAACACATCGGCAAAGACATAACCCAAAGTTTTAAAACTTTGGTTGGCGGTGAACTTGGTTCATACAACGACATGATGAACGAAGCTAGGGCGCTTGCGACAAAACGCATGGTCGAGGAAGCAAACAACCTTGGTGCAGACGGCATAGTCAACATACGTTATGCGAGTTCCGCAATTATGCAGGGTGCGGCGGAAGTCATTGCATATGGCACGGCGGTTAAATTCAAGTAGGCAAAATAAAGGGTCTTGCGCGACTTTTTTGTTTTAACACTTTTCAGATTACTGTTAAAATTAATTATTTAAAAGAGGTGAACTTCAATATGCCTGTTATATCCAGATTTTATGGAATGGTAATAAAGATGTATTTTCAGCAAAAAGAACACAACCCTCCTCATTTCCATGTATTATATGGAGAGTATATTGGTGTTTTTGAAATTTCTACACTTAAAATGATTGAAGGCGATTTGCCCACAAAAGCTCAGTCACTAATTATCGAATGGGCCGAAAAACACAAAGCAGAACTGTTAACAATATGGACTACACAAAAGTTTGTTAAATTACCCCCATTGGAATAACGAGGAAGAAAAATGTTTTATAGAATAAAAAAAGTTAATCCTTTAGATAATTTTGTTTTATTAATAGAGTTTGAAAATGGTCAACAAAAAACGTATGATGTTAAAAAATTGTTTGAAAAACACGAGGAATTTAAAAATTTGAAAGTAATAAATGGACTTTTTCAAAACGTTAAGGTTGACATAGGAGGTTATGGGATTAGCTTTAACGATGAATTAGATTTATCTTGTAACGAGATTTATTTTAATTAAACAAAATCAGTCTGTCTCATTAAAATTATATTGCACATATTTGTAGGGGCGAACCTTAATTTCGCCCCTACTTTTTTTCAAACAAATATATTAAAGCACAATCTGCCACCACGAAACAACACCCACCACGCAAACTATCAATAAAAAACTACAAACTAGCGAAAATTTTGACACTAAAACCGTCCTTCCGGGCGGTTTTTGCTGTCTTGGATTTTTCAGCTCATCTTCAACCGAATATATAAAACACTGAATAAAGAAAATATACTCGGCAACTAAACAACAAAACATTATCGCCAGCAAAGCTGTTATAGATGTCTTTTCCGTCACCGAATATCCTGAACTGCTTGAAAAAACAGACTGCAACGCTTGAACCAAGGAATATAGCATAAATAAGCAAAACCCAAGCGAAGCAAACGACATCAAATTTGGTTTATGCTGTTTTTTAAGTTCCGCATCAAAATCGCTTGAATAATCTTTATACATATCGATATCTGCATTTTCATTTCGATATATCTTTGTATATCCTAAATATTTTGAAACAAACTCAAAACCTTTTTTCTCCAAAGGTGTACCTTTAAGTTCGGGGTTTTTAGGTTCGTCTGAAAGCGGCAAAACATAAAGCTTGCCTTTTGGTGCTTCGCCCTTTTTGAAAACCGCAACGTTATAAAAAGTCATACCTTCAAGAATAAGTCCGTTTTTCTCTTGTTGGTTAAGCCAGTTTTCCACCGACAAAAGGTCAAAAATCCGTACCGGAACAATTTTGTAAACTTTGTTAAAGATTTTCATGATGTCCCTCGTTTCGTTTATTAAATTTTTCAAACCCTCTGAGGATAATATTAACAGTTAATTATTGAATAATTGTTAACACATTACCAATAAAACTCTATAATCGGTATAATTATCGCCGGAAGTGACGAAAGAGCAAAAATCATACATAAGAAATTAAAAACAAAAAGCGCAATCGACAGATGTTTCGATCTTTTTTGTCCGCGACTTCCTATCTCGGAAAAAACACATCGGCACATATAGGAATAGTATAATATAAGAACAAAGCCCCAAAAATATAAAGCCGATTGAGTGATAAACAAGCTCGCAATATTTTCATACATAATTATGTAAAGGCCGTATTCCACCAAAGTGTAAAGTAACATCCCACAAACAAAAACAAAACCCAATATGAACGTAAAAATTTTTAGCAAAAAAATCACGCCGAGTTTTTTAAGTTCACGTTCAAAGTCCTCTTTATATCCTGAATAGAAATCCCCATCATACTCTTTGTTTCTGAAAACTTTTGCAAAAAAGCAATATTTTGTTTGGTATACAAACCCTTGTTCTTTCATCTGTGCGCGCTTTAAACTATTGTTCGCCGGGTTAGAAGTTAGAGGAAGCACAAAAAGTTTCCCTTCGGGTTGCTCGCTTTTTTTGAAAACTGCGACACAATCAAAGAAAATTGTTTTTAGTTTATATCCCTTTTTCTCGGTCTCGTTGAGATAGTTTTCAACCGCAACCAAGTCAAAAAATCTTGTCGGGATAATTTTAATTAACAGATTAAAGATCTTCATTTATACGCCCCTTATCAAAAAATATATTTTAAATGATATATAGTCAATCTTCACGGTTAAGCGAAATCAAACACTCCACATGCGTTGTCCTTGGGAACAAGTCAACCGGTTGTATCTTTTCTGCGACATACCCTTTGCTTACAAGATATTTCACGTCCCGTGCAAGCGTTGCCGCGTTACATGATACCATTATAACTTTTTTCGGACAAAGCGAAACAATCGTTTCGAGCGTTTGCTCGTCGCAACCCTTTCGCGGAGGGTCGGTTATTATAACGTCTAACTTTATGTTGTCGTTTTGAAGTTTTTTTGCTATCTCGCCCGAGTCACCCAAAAAAAATTCGGCATTGTGAACCCCCATGTTTTTTGCGTTGAACTTTGCGTCTTCCACCGCTTGCGGCACTACCTCGGCACCATATAGTTTTTTTGCGCTGTTTGCTATCGAAAGGCCGATAGTTCCCGCCCCACAATAAAGATCCAGCACCGTTTGAGAGCCGTCAAGCCCTGCCGCTTGTTTTATTTGATTGTACAACAGGTTTGCAGAAGCGTTGTTTATCTGAAAAAAAGAAAGCGGCGAAATCCTTGTTGGAACTCCTGATAACATATCGTTAAGATATCCGTCACCATATATCGTTCGGCATTTTTCCCCTAAAATTACGTTGGTGTCGTTACGGTTTACGTTTATAACTATCGTTTTTATATCGGGAAACGTTGCAACAAGTTGTTCGCATAAAAACTTTTCACACAAAAGTCCGTTACGGTTTATTACAAAGCAAACCATCAAACTTCCATCTTGGTCGCTTTTGCGAATTAAAAGATGTCGCACATCTCCTTTTTTTGTGGTTTCGTCATAACAATAAATATCGTTAACGTTAAAAAATTCAGCGCAAAACTTTGCTATCTCGTTCATAACCGACGGTTGGAGCAAACATCCGTTTTTTATCGGCACAATCCTATGGCTTCGCGGAGCATAAAATCCAAACATTACGCTTTCGTCTTGTTGTTTAAACGGAAACTGAACCTTGTTTCGATACTCTTGTGTGCTCGGCGAAGCGATAATTTCCGACACTTCATGTTTAATTCCGCCAATTCTTTCAAGGCAGTATGTAACAAAGCCTTGTTTTTGCCTTAGTTCTTCTTGGTAAGTCATATTTAAAAACGAACACCCACCGCATTTTTCAAAAACTTCGCAAGTTGGAACTATCCTGTTTTCGCTTGGTGTAGCAATCTCGAGAACCTTACCAAACGCAAAGCTTTTGTTAACTTTAACTATTAATACCTTAACGATATCCCCTACAACGGTGTACGGAACAAACACAACAAAATCTTCAATTTTTGCTATCCCGTTCCCGTCGCTTGACAGCGCCGTTATCTCAAGCAGCTTAATTTCATTTTTTTTAAGCATAAAAATCTATGCCTTTCTTTATTTTTATTACTAAACCATATTGTAGTATTATACTTTGTGCTCTACTACTTTAAATATCTCATAATCTTTCGACTTTCCTTTAAGGGTTATGTTATCTATCTTTTCAAAATTAAATCGTGTGCCGACGTTTTCCATCGTGTTTTTATCTACATAAACCATTCCTCCCGGAACGACGCTTTCAAGCCTTGACGCAGAGTTAACCGTGTCGCCGATTATCGTGTAGTCCATCCTTTTTCCGCTTCCGATGTTTCCGACAACCGCGGCTCCAAACGAAATCCCGACCCCAACTTTAAGCTCTTGTCCAATTTCCTCTTGATACTTTCTAGATATAAATTCGCTTCTTTTGACTATCTCGACCGCCGCCAAAACGGCTTTATAACTGCTGTCTTGCTGTTCAAGCGGAGCTCCCCAAAACGCCATTATGCAGTCGCCGATGTATTTGTCTACAGTTCCCTCATTTTTAAATATGCAATCGCTAAAAATTTCAAGATAACTGTTGACTATCTCAACAACCTTTTGCGGAGGAAGTTTTTCCGAAAGCGGTGTAAACCCTCGAATATCAGCGAACAAAACCGCTATATCCGCAACTTTGCCCCCCAATTGGACAGACTCCTTATCCCCAGACAAAAGTTTTTTAACTATCTCGGGAGCAAGATATCTTTCAAAAGTTTTTGCCACTTTGTTTTTTTCCAATAGAACTAAAGCGTAGTTAAAACCAACCGACGCCACAAACGCAATCGTTGCAAACAACGGAAAATATATTAAAGATATGATAAATCCAACATTAAATAATAATATCGAAAGACCAATCCACAAACTACAACAAGCAAACCAAACAAGCAATGATGGAATAAATTTTCTTTTGTAGAAAAATCTCCAAAGTAATAAAACTAAAATAATAGTTATAATAATATCAATATCAAAAGGAACTTCCTTAACAAAATCTTCTGTCAACAGCGCAGATATCGCATTCGCTTGATATTCTACGCCATACATTTTTTCTGTCGACGAAATCGGGGTATGATAGTCGTCTTGAAGCCCTCGTGCATACGGTCCGATTAAAACAATCTTGTCCGCAAAATACGAACTGTCTATCTTTTCATTTATAATATCAGCAACCGAAATTCCGTCATAATAGCTTCCCGGTGCCGACTGTTGAACCACATACCAACGTTGTTTGCTGTCGGTAGGCGGTTTTTTTAAAGTCCCCTCACCTGTTACAGACAGATAATGTTCGGCAATAACTTGATTAAACGAAGGAACAGTTTCCCCGTTTGAAAGCTCAATCTCCCACATTGCATGACGAAGCACGCCGTCGCTGTCAAGCATGGCGTTGACATGTCCACTTTTTGTGACAAGGTTAAGTTCGCTAAATGGTGGATAAAATTCGCTTACAAAGTAATCGTCGAGATAAAAATCTCCGTTATCAAGCGTTATAAGTTCCGTTTCAAACTCGGCATAAGAAGACAAAACTATATTATCATACTTTGACGCGACGTTTAAAAACATTCCGTCGTTTTCGCTTTGGTCGGTAAACAATATGTCGACACCGATAACTAACGGTCTGTTATTAGGGTCTTTATTTAGCGTTTCAATCGCAGTTGCTATAACGTCCCTTTCCCACGGAAAGTTCCCATACTGTTCTAAAGATTCTTCTTCAATCCCGACAATTACAATTCTACTGTCGGGGGAACGTTCGGTTTGATAAACTAAATCAGAAAAACTATTTGAAACTGACAGAAGAAATTCCGATTTAATTGTGCTATATATAACAATTGCAACGGCTAACGCCGCTGCAATTGAAAACAAAAATCTTTTCATATTATAAACATCTCTTCACTTTCGACAATTAAACTGCTATTTGATACCTTTGTTTAATCATCATCATCGTCGTCGTCATCGTCAGATGGAGCAGGAGCCGGAGCCGGAGCCGGAGCAGGAGCCGGAGCCGGGGCTGGGGCAGGGGCCGGGGCAGGTGTCGCCACTGGAGCCGGGGCAGGTGTTGCCGCCGGGGCCGGAGCAGGGGCAGGAGCAACATAATCATCATCGTCGTCGTCATCGTCATCATCATCGTCATCGTCGTCATCATCGTCGTCGCTACTATTCGACTGTTGTTGTGAAGACGAGCTACTGCTTGAGCTATTTAAACTGCTTGAAGGGCTACTATTGCTTACATTACTGTCGTTGTCGTCATCGTCATCATCGTCATCATCATCGTCATCATCGACATTATTTGAAGAAGACGAGCTTGAACTGCTTGAGTTGCTCGAAGGATTACTGTTGCTTACATTGTTATCATCGTCATCGTCGTCGACTTCTGCTCTCGGAGTTTGTACACCGTCGGTAAGTTGTGCAAAACTTTGTACACCCATCACTTGACTTATAGTTTCTTGCAGGTTTTCCTGAACGATCGCATCGGACACAAAGTCTGAATTATCGTCATAGTCCATTTTATAGATTGTATATATTTGATATCCATCGTCATCTATTTCGATGTCTATAATATACCCGGCTTCAAGAGTAACGACATTGCTCTCTCCCGGTCTCGGGTTTACTAAGAATATCTCAAGAGTTCCTGTAAAAAGACCAATTTCAATATCTTCAATAGTGTCGTCGTCGTCATCATCATCAACCAAAAAATAACCCGAAGTTCCTCGAATGCTTGTTACGGTAGTCGACGTAACAATATCAAACGTTTCATCATCTTCTAACGGTTTTGTAACGTTAAAAAACATTCTGCCTTTTAAAAGTTCCACACTTAAGTCTTTTTTTGCCTTTTCTATAGCACAACCGCTAAGTTCATCAAGTTTCAAAACTTTGGTTTCGTCAAGGTCCATAAAAAGATGGCTATCTTTTTCCGTTTCTACTGTATAGTTGTTAAGAAGTTTCATGTCCTCTAACAAAGTTGTCGGTTCTCCGACATCGTTAAAAACATTTATATCTCCAACTATCGAAGAAGCCCTTATAACCGCCGCGGTTATAGCTTGATTTTCGTCAGAATAGAACAGAGTGCTTTCACTTTCCGACCAAACTTCAACAACTCGATTGTCACCACTAGTAAACATAGTAGCGGCTCGAATAACTCCAACACTCAACGCTGTAAGTCCACAACCCGAAAGCATCGCCACACATATAACAAGCGAAGCAATCGTTAAAACTACTTTAAAAAGTTTATTTTGCATTTATACTAATTCTCCCAAGCTTTACTTAAGATAAACAGGTCAAGGATTTCGCCGTCCAGTTTACCCTCTTTTTCCATCATTTTTAAAATTCTTATTACATCATCAAGTGGTTTTGGCGGTTTATACGGTCGATCATCTGCCGAAAGTCCGTCAAAAACATCAATTATAGTTAATAGTCGCGATTCTCTTTCAAGCTCTTCTCCATACTTCCTCGGGGGATATCCCTCGCCGTTCAAAAACATATGGTGTTGACTCGCCCATTTTGCAACGTTTTTATATTCTTCGCCAAAATTGACGTTTTCAAGAATCTGTTGTGTCATAACAACGTGGCGTTCCATCTTTTTTCGTTCTTTAAGAGTGAGCGTTCCGGCTTTGATTAACAAAGCAGCTTTCTCTTCGTCTTCAAGCCACTTTTGTTCATTTCCGTATATATCGGTATATGTTCTTTCGGCAATCTCCAACACCTTGTCTTTGCCCTCGTCATCAAGATACGGAACAGTGTTGATATAATCAATTGTTTTTTTCGCTTCCTCAACCTCTAAAAAAACTTTATCGGCAGATATTCCGTTTTTTTCTTGTTCAATAAGCGCCACAGCCTTAATCATATCAAATCGACTTAAAATTTGTGGATAAAGAAGCGACAACCTGTCTTTTTTGTTCATTATATTAAGCGGTATCGTCAACTTTCCAACATCATGCAACCAAACGCTTAAGATAAATTCCCTTTTTCTCTCGATGTTAAACTGCCAAGGATATTCGCTTTTATTTAACCAATCTATAAAATTTTCGCTGTATTTTACCATGTTAAGCGTGTGCGTCACGTTGTATGGCGTTCTGATGTAAATTGCGGTCGAAAGCGCCCCAACAAGCGACTCCAAAAGATTTCTCATCTCGTCTTTGTGGCGCAAACTTTTAATGCTTATGGCGGCCATCGACGCAAGCGCCGCTATATAAACTTCGTTCGATTTATCAAACGGAATAACTTTCCCTCTGCTGTCAAGTGCGTTCATAAGTTGCAAAACGCCTATCTTTTCATCGTTGTTTGAAACCATCGGTATAACAAGCATAGACTTTGTTTTGTATCCCGTTAACTTATCGTATCTTTTGGGGCCTTCAAACTCGAATTGGGTGTTTTTTGAAAGATTGGGAATGTTTATGACGGAACAATCTATAAGCGATTTTGCACAAACATTTGTGGGCAAAAGCTCAACGGGAGGCATAGATATCTCTTGGTATCTTCCTCCTTGATATATGTTAAGCGATTTAGTAATCATTATTTTAAAGTCAAGCTTGTTTTCGTTTTTAACGTAAAGCGTTCCCGCGTCACAGCCTGTTATCTCCATCGCGGTCTTTAAGATATCAAGCAACAACAAATCCCCGTCTCTTTCTAACGTAAGAGACAGGCTCGATTCTAAAAGTTTTTCCAATATAAAGTTTTTCAATTACTTATATCCTTTTGTGTCTTTTTGCGTCTTTTTTTGAAATCAAATCCAATTTATGTGTAAATCACACTTTATGTGTAAATCACATTTTATGTGTTTTAAAAAAACAACTGACCTTTTTTAGCGTTCTAACGAATTATTTTTTTATGCAACATCAATATAATTTTCGTGATTTATTAGTACAAAAAAGCATCTTCGTTACAACACGCTTTTTCTTCATTATCAACTATACATTGTAGCAAAAAAAATGTCAATATATATTATTTTGTGAATGTATATAAAGGCGTTGATTAACTTTTTAGATAGCTCCCACCTGCCAAAGGCGGGGGAGAGATATCTAAATCAACTCTTTTTTTCCACTTCCTATTTTTTTTCGTTATAATTGGTAATAATCGGTTGTGTCAACTGCTGAAAAATGTATTTTTTGTTAACTTTAAAAATAGCGGTTGACAATATCGATATTCGATGTTACAATTCTATCATAGCTATTATCGATAATCGATATTCGGAGGTGCACAATGCCACGAGAAAAGTTCAGCACGTTAACCGAGCAGATGTTTTATATCCTGCTTTGTCTTCAAAACGAAAGCAGTGGAGTTGACATAATGTCAAAGGTTAGGGAGATAACAAACGAAAGGGTTACGGTCGGCGCCGGAACGCTTTATACCCTTTTGGAAAGTTTTTTAAAAACCGAAATGATACGCGAAACCTCGGTGGAGGGGCGCAAAAGAAACTATATAATAACTGAACTCGGAACAAAGGTTCTTCAAGACGAGAAAAAAAGGCTTGAAATGTTGGTTCAAGATTTTAACCATTATATAAAAAAGGAAGTTTAAGCGTTATGAAAAAATTCAAATATGAGATGTTTGACAACCATGTGTTTTACGACTTTAACGGAATAAAAGAACACCTTGAAGAGATGGCGAAAAGTGGCTATATGCTTGACAAGGTGACAAATTTCTATTGGCGATATAAGATAGTTGAACCGTCCGACACAAAATTTTTTGTGACCTATTTCCACGAAGCGTCTGACTTCAACCCAACTCCAACGGCAAACCAACAGGAATTTTTGGAACTTTGCGAGGGTTCGGGTTGGGTTCTTTTGGCGGAACTCGCCCAGATGCAGATATTTTATTCAAACGAGAAAAACCCCGTCCCTATCGAAACCGACCCCGAAATAACGCTTAAATCTATACATCGTTCGATGAAAAAAAACTTTTTGCCCTCGATGTTTTTACTTGGCGGCCTTTCGGTTATGCAACTTTTGATGAAAGTATACGATTTTTTTAATAGACCCATATATCTTCTTTCCGACTACACCTCGTTTTTCATAACCGTTTTGTTTGTTCTTTTAATGCTCCATTTTGTTTTGATAGTTTCTGGATATTATATCTGGCGAAGTCGTTCGACAAAGTCGGTAAAATCGGGCGGAGAGATACTAAAACCGCTGTATAGTCGAAAACTGAGTTTGATTAGCCTTTCGATATCGACTATAGTTCTTATAAGTTGGACGGTATTGTTTGCGACAAGCGTTTCGGTTATATATGCCGTCTACAATGTTATATTTTTAATACTGCTTTTTGCGTTAAGTTTTGGGTTAAAAGCATTTCTCAAAAAGAAAAAGTTTAGCGCCAAAGTAAACAGGATAGTTGTTTTTACTGTCATTCCGCTTATAACTGTTTCCGCTTTGCTTTCTATTACAACGCTTGTTTTAAGATACAGCTTTGGTATAAACGAACGAGAACCTGTCGAGATAATAGACTCCCAGCTTAAAAACGACACAACCAACATGTTTAGGTTTAAAGTATATAACGACGACATTCCGCTAAAACTCGAGGACTTTACCGAGATAGATAGCGAGATAAAATATTCCTATAGCTTGTACGAAGATAACGAAACTCTGTTTTTGCGCCATATAAACGCTTCGCAAGACGTAGCCCCCGGCGTGGACACCGACAAGGAATTTCAATATGAAATATTAGAGGTTAAAGTTCCTCTCGTTTATAATACGCTTTTAAACGAACTTTTGAAGGACGACAGCGAACGTGACGAGACACCGCTTGAACATAAGCGGTTATACCAAGAAGTTGAAATAGCTGAGTTTAGAGCAAACAAGGTTTATCAGATGCACAAGAATAATGAGCCGTATCTTGAAAGATATGTCGTGTGCTATGATGACATGATTGTTTATTATTTCTTCTTTTTTGATGTAACAAAAGACGAGATAGCAAGGCTTTCAACGAAACTTTTGTCGTTGTAAAGTTATAAAAAACAAGTCACCGTTGTTGCCTACACCCATTAAATATTTTTGGTTGAAAATAAAATAAATAGGTATATAATAATTATATAGTATAAGTTTTTTCTCATTTTACTTTTAAGGTATGAGGGGATATTAATATGAATTATTCTATTAATGAAATACAAAACAAGGTTATGCCTATAGCAGAAAAATATAATATATCGGAAATCTATCTTTTTGGCTCTTACGCAAGAAACGAGGCAACCGAAAAAAGCGACGTTGATTTAGCTGTTAATTCAAGTTCGATACACGGACTTTTGCAATTAATCAGTTTTAAGAACGATGTTAAAGAAGCGTTATCTTTGCCTGTTGATGTTTTAACTTTAAGAGCTATCGAACAAGAAAAAAACAATCCGCTTAAAAAAGATTTCTTTGAAAAATTTTTAAACGAAAGGATAAAGCTTTGATGTCTGACAGAAATGTTCTTGAACATATTATTAAATATTGCGATGATATTAAAACTACCGTTATTCGCTTTGGAAACGATTTCAATATATTTGAAAATGATATCGATTATAAAAATTCTATATCTATGAGCGTTATGCAGATAGGGGAACTTACAACCCACCTTACGGAAGATTTTAAAAAAGAAACGTCAAAAGATATTCCGTGGAATTTAATTAAAGCCATGCGAAATCATTATGCACATGGATATTTTTATATGGACAATAAAGAAATTTTTGAAACCGCTATTGTTGATATCCCGAACTTGAAAGAAAAATGTATCGAAATTTTGAAAAATAATTAGTATTAAGGAACAAAAAACATGAAAAAAGTTGTAGCGGGCATAGGCTTTGAAATAACCGGGGTAATAATGGTTATTTTCGCATCTTTAAACGCAATTATAGGGTTGGAAAATACGACGGAATGGAACACCGAACTCGGACGTTATTGGCAAACGGTCTTTGATTTAGGAATGTTCCCGATTTATTTGTTAGGAATTGTTTTGTTAATAGCCGGTGTCGCCTTTTCCTTATGGGGAGTTTTTTCCAAGGAAAGATAATTTGTCAAAAAAAGAATATAACACAAAAAACAGCAGTGTGCGAAAAATCACCTGCTGTTTTTTTACGTCTATATTTTTTTTAAAAAATGCTACCTCACCGTTATACTGTTAACAACCCAAACCCTCTCTTGCATAAACGCTATCCCGTTTCCACAGTATGCGCAGGTTTTGTTGTTCAAAGAACTAAGCGGAGCTCCACAGTTTTCGCAACTGAACGAAACTACCTCATCGTTGCTTTTGAAAAACAATGTGTATTCCGTTTCATATCGCTCTTGATTTAATTTGTCGTTTTCTTTAATCTCAAACGCCGTTTGAAACTTTATTGTCGCGCTTTCTTTTGATTTTATATAATTTGATATCGCTGTGTTATGTATCTTTAACGCGGTTAAGTTTCCACTATAGTGTGTTATTAACTTTTGTGCAGATATAAGCGCGTTACCCTCGAGCCGTTCGATGTCATGAAATATAAGCGATATCGTTTTTTCTACTTCGGCTTTTGCTTTTTCAACATCAAAATCGGGATAGTCCCTTAAAATCTTCGGAAGATAAATCCTGTCCCCTCCGCTAATCGACTTTGGCGTCGTGTCATATTGAACCTCGGCTTCTCTTACCATATCAATAATTTCGGAAATTCCGCTTCTTTTTATGTTGTTGATAATGCTTTTAACTGTTAAGCCTATAGCCGCAACTACGCCCAAAATTATCGCCGCCGTTATTAAAAATCCCATATCTTTTCTTTCACCAAAATTTCTGTTTTTCTTTTTTTATTAATCATATATTATCATTACACGACTGAAAATGCAAACGAGAGGGCAAAACGCCCTCTCGTTAAACTTATATTAAGTGAAACTTGAAATACTACGTTTTTGCACCATCGGTGCAAAATGCCGAGCGAAGCAAGGCAAGGAGTATTTCCATGAGCTTCACCGCAAGTGAAGCTTACTATGCCTGTTTTGTTTCTTTATCTTTAAACTTAGACCTCAAAACAACAAGTGTTACAACCAACAACACGATAGAAACCGGCAACGAAATCCAAACGTTTTGTGTGATACCTGCGATGATATAACCCACGATGCTAACAGCCGCAACGGTTAACGCATATGGAAGCTGTGTCGAAACGTGGTTGATGTGGTTACATTGAGCACCCGCCGATGCCATGATGGTTGTGTCGGATATCGGTGAACAATGGTCTCCGCAAACTGCGCCGGCAAGTATAGCCGAAACCGAGATAACAAGAATTTCTTGCATTTCGGGGAAAAGGCCAACCGCAATAGGAACGAGGATCGCAAACGTTCCCCACGAAGTTCCTGTTGCAAACGCAAGACCCAAAGCAATTATAAACATGATAGCCGGAAGAACTGCTCCGCCTATGCCTGTCGAAGCGCTGTTTCCTACCACGCTTTCAACAAACGACCCGGCTCCGAGACTTTCGTTTGTTATTCCGCTTAATGTCCAAGCCATAACAAGGATAGCAACCGCCGGAACCATTGCGCGGAAACCGGTTATAACGCTGTCTGAAAAATCGGTGAACGAGATAACTTTTCTCGGTATATAAAGCAAGAACATGAGGAACAACGTCGCCGTGCTTCCAAGAACAAGGCTTAACGAAGCGTTACAATCCGCAAAAGCTGTTATGAAATCAACACCCGAGAAGAAACCGCCTGTGTAAAGCATTCCTGTAACACAAAACGCTATCAAAGCAACTATAGGAACAACCAAATCCCAAATTGAACCGTTTTCTTTTCCTTCTTCTTCTGAGCTGTATGAACTGTCGGTTGAAGAGAAAAGGTCGTTATTTTTAACTGCATTTAGTTCGTGTTTTTTCATGGGGCCGTAATCAAACTGCCAAAGAGCCATGATAACCAACATGATAAGTGTTAAAATTGCATAGAAGTTGTATGGTATTGTGCGGATAAAAAGGTTAAAACCATCTATCGAACTGTCTTCGGGAAGCGAAGAAGCAACCGCCGCCGCCCAACTTGAGATTGGGGCGATGATACAGATTGGAGCCGCCGTAGCATCGATTATGTATGCAAGTTTTGCTCTCGAAACTTTATGACTATCGGTTATAGGGCGCATAACGCTACCTACTGTCAAACAGTTGAAGTAATCGTCAACAAAGATAAGCGCGCCAAGACCGCTTGTTGCAAGAAGTGAAGCGGGGCGAGATTTGATCTTTGAACCTGCCCATTTTCCATAAGCTTTTGAACCGCCGGCCTTTGAAACAAGCGCAACCACCATTCCAAGGGCAACAAGGAAGATGATAATATAAGCGTTTCCACCTATCCTGTCGGTCATGATTTCAAACACATTAATTATTGCAAGTAATGGGTTAAAGTTCGCATATATAAGCGAACCCGCAAAAATTCCGATAAAAAGCGACGCGTAAACTTGTTTTGTTATCAAAGCAAGAACGATAGCAATTACCGGAGGCAACAGGGACAACCAACCAAAATTTTCCATAATTGTTTCCTCTTTTTTAAATTTTCTTTAATAATAAATATTAACTTGTTTATAATACCTAAAATTTTGACATTTGTCAAACATAAAACAGGTTTAAGTGTGACCAATGGCGTTGATTAAGACATATCCCCCGCCGCAGGCTTTTTGCTCTTGTTTCGCGTTATAATTCAATTACAATGAAGACATTACGTCTTTATGTTCTTTCGATATAACAAACTCCACTTTTAAAAACTTCTGCTCAAGCTTTTTTTGCAAAACGGGAACTACGATATTTTCGCTTGCAAAGTGTCCGACATCTATTATGTTTATGCCGTAAAACGCGCTGTCGAGATAGTCGTTGTATTTAGCTTCCCCAACAACAAAAGTGTCCACACCCTCGCTTATAACGCTTTCCGGTATTCCGTATCCCGCGCCACAGCCCGTCGCAACCTTTTTGACAGCATCGTTATTTTTTGAAAATCTAATTGCTTTTGTGCCAAGTTTTTCGCCTATTGTTTGAACAAAGTCGTTGAAATTTGTTTGTTCTTTAACCGTTCCGCAATGGATAACTTCAAGTTTATCCGAAGACGGTATATATATATCCTCAAGCCCTAACGATTTTGCAAAGTTAAACGCTACGCCATCGTTTGCTTTGTCAAGATTTGTGTGCATAGAAATAACCGATATGTCGTTTTTAACAAGGTCTATAACTGCTTTTCCGGTTGGGGTCGTGTCGGTTACAGATTTAAGCGGATTAAATATAAGCGGATGATGTGAAACGATTAGGTCACAGCCCTTTTGCGCCGCTTCGTGTACCGCGCTCAGCGAAACATCGAGTGTTACCAAAACTTTTTTCACAGTCTTTTGTTTGCTACCAACCATTATCCCGACATTATCCCATTCAAACGCGGTTTCAGCGGGCGCCAGTTCGTTTAAAAATTCGAGTATATCGTTTACGGTTATGTCTTTCATAATAAATCTCCATTAATTGTTTTATATCACTATTGTTAATTAAAAGTATACCATATCTTTTGGCTTTGTTGATAGTTTTTTTGGATTTGGTGTGGATAACGGCGTTGAACGGCGTTGATTAACTTTTTAGATATCTCCCCCGCCAAAGGCGTGGGAGATATC
>CAYJJR010000051.1:0-15933 GCA_964370565.1 uncultured Oscillospiraceae bacterium
ATGTTTGTGCAAACGGTATACAACCGTTTTTTTGACGAAACACAATTTTGCAATAGGGGTTTTTCGACAGTCTGAGCCAACTAAAGTTGGCGTTGCCTCCCCTACACCCCACCCATTATGTTTGCGCAAAATGTCGAAGTGTTTTTTTAACAAGAACTTTTCTACATACAAAAACCGACAGGGGTTAATTCCTGTCGGTAAAACCTGCAGGTAAAACCTATTCGGTTTATTAAACTATCTTTTATTATTTTTGTGCTTTTCTTTGTTCCAAATATTCTTTTGTAAGTTTTACAACTGTGCCCGAAAGCAACACAAGAGCAACAAGGTTTGGAATTGCCATAAGTCCGTTTAACGTGTCCGCTATGTCCCACGCCAACGAAAGGTTCATCGTCGCCCCGACAAGAATCATTCCGATAAACACAACTTTATAAACAATCGTGAATTTTCCTTTTGTCAAAAATCCGAAACAACGTTCACCGTATAGTTGCCACGAAAGGACGGTTGAAGTTGCAAAGCAGATTATAGCAAGCGCGACAAATATGCTTGCGAACTGTGAACCGAACACCGAGGCAAAACCTAGCGTTGTTGTCGAAACGCCGGCAAGGTCACCGTTGCCCCAAGGCACGACTATGCCCGACATCAAAACGACAAGCGAGGTTAATGTACAAATAACAATTGTATCCATGAAAACTTCAAAAACTCCGAACAAACCTTGTTTGACGGGATTTTTTTCCGATGTCGAAGCGTGGGCTATCGGCGCAGAACCTAGACCCGCTTCGTTCGAGAAAACCCCTCTACCAACACCGCGACGAACAGCGTTCATAAACACAAATCCCGAAACACCGCCGACAACCGCTTGCGGAGCGAACGCCGCTTGGAAGATGCTTGCGAAAACCGAACCTATCGAACCGATGTTGACTATGACAACAACCAAAGCGCCAACAACATATAAAAGAGCCATAAACGGAACGAGTTTTTCGGTAACTTTACCAATTCTCTTGACTCCGCCGATTACAACAAATCCAACAAAAACCGCAACCGCAATTCCTATCGCGAGCCTTAATGTAAACTCTGTCGTAGTTCCGACTATGTTAGATGCGGTTACCGAATCGATAGCGGTTACAATTGAACTTGCTATCGTATTAACTTGGGTCATGTTTCCGATACCGAACGCCGCAAGCGAACCTAGCACAGCAAAGATAACGCTTAACCAACTAAACCCTTTGCCAAGACCGTTTTTTATGTAATACATCGGTCCGCCGATCCATTCGCCTTTTTCATTTTTCTCGCGGAAGTGAACCGCCAACACAACCTCGGCAAACTTTGTCATCATTCCGAAAAGCGCCGAGACCCACATCCAGAAGATAGCCCCGGGACCGCCCAAAACAATTGCGCCGGTGACACCCGCTATGTTACCCGTTCCGACCGTCGCCGCCATTGCGGTGGTGAGAGCTTGGAACGGGGTTATCGAACCGTCTTGATCTTGTTCTTCTTTTTTCTTTTTGCTAAAAATTTGGCCAATAGTTTCACGCATGACCATGCCGAAATTTTTAAACTGGAAACCTTTTGTCAAAACTGTGTAACAGATACCCGTTCCGACAAGAAGCGCCAACATAATCGGCCCCCATGCAAAACTGTTGACAACGCCGTTTATCTCTGCAACGGTGTCCGCGAAAGTTTTTTCGGCCGCTTCGCCGCTCGACTCCGCCGCCGAGTCTGTCGCTTCGTTTGTATAGGCTTGGTATCCGTCGATTACGACTTCGCTTGTTGGCTCAATTCCGTCCGCCAACATAAACGCCGAAACCAAAACGATCAACACAACCGCAAACAGCGCATAAAATTTTAGATATTTGTTTGACATTCCTTTTCTCCCTTTAATAATTTATTCCTTTAATACTATACCATATTAAAGCGAGATTTTATAGTTATTTTTTTGTCAATTGGATAATTTTTAATTTTTGAACTATTTAATCATTTTTATTTCCAAATTATTTGTAAAAATTATATAACTAAACCCCCAACAACAGATCGTATAACCTTTGTTGTGCGGCTTTATCATAAGCAAATTTATTTGCTTTGACCTCTTTCATATCTTCATTATACAAAAATCCGTCGTGTTTCTCTGTTGCAAGAGCTGTGTAGACCTCTGCCATTTTTGATGGCGAAATTGAAAATTTTGATTTAATTTTATATAGTTGTTTTAACCATGGATTAATAGAGTCATATCGCGAAATGTCAACTTTAACGTTTGTCACCCTAACCGCATGTAGATCAATATTTTTATATTTTTCCCGCATATACAAAGAAAACATCAAAAGGGCTAGTTTGTTTTGATAGTATGTTTTATCCGCTTTGTAAAATTTTTGTGCGTTTAAGTTATCAAAATCAAGCGAAATATTCGGGTAAACACAAAGCCCTTGTGTTGAAACATTAATTATTTTGCCGTTTGCTCGCTTAAGAACAGGCATTAACCCTTCGGACAATATAAACGGCGCAACAACGTTTGTTGCAAACTGTTTTTCAATTCCTTGCGCGTTAAACTGCGGTTGTTTTACAGAAATATCAAAGTCCGCCGCATTGTTTATCAAAACATCTATATCAAGGTTTTCGACTACTAGTTTTTCAACAGTTTCTTTAACTTGTTTGCTGTCCGACAAATCGGCTATTAAAAAACTTACGTTTTGATTTTTGCTTTGCTCAATAATTTTTTTACAAGCTTCGCGGGCTTTGTTTTCGTTTCGGCAAACCATAATTACTTTATGATTTAACTTAGCAAGCTGTAAACTGCTCATGTAACCTATGCCGCTGTTTGCGCCGGTTATTACAATCGTTTTCATTTTAAAATTAATACCCTTTAACCATATCTATTGAGATATCTTTAAGACTTGTCGCCCCGGCCATCGCCATCGTTTCGATAAGTTCCGATTTAATCTTTTCGGTGTAAAGCGTTACGCCGTCGGTTCCGCCTCCGGCATATGCCGTTGCATACGGTCGGCCGATAAGCGCGGCGTCTGCTCCGAGCGCCAAAACTTTAAACAGGTCAACCCCCGATCTTATCGCTCCGTCGACTATAACAACAAAATCGTCGCCAACCGCCTTTCGTATCTCGGGCAAAAGTTTTGCCGGCTCTTCGGCGCAATCAAGCACCCTGCCGCCGTGGTTGGAAACAACAATTCCTTTTGCTCCTGCGTTTTTCGCTTTAACAGCGTTTTTTGCCGACATAATTCCTTTTACGATAAACGGAAGTTTTGTCTTTGCGAAAAGTTCAAAAAGCTGTTGTTCGCTACGCGCAAAGACGGGAGTTCCGCTTTTTGCAAGGTGGATAAGACCGCCCGCGTCGATATCTGTCGCAACCGCAAAAGCTCCCATTTGTTCGGTCTTTTTAAGCCTTTGTTCAAACATTTCGTCGCTCCAAGGCTTTATTGTAGGAATTCCCCTGCCGTTATTTTTCCTAATATATTGTAACGGCATTTCGTAAAACCAACTGTCGACCCCGTCCCCCGTAAACGCCATTGTGCCGGCGGCGGCGGTTCCCTCGACAATCGATTGTACATATTTTTCCTCGTCAAAATCTTTGTTATAATGATTTTTAAGCGCCGCCATTGGCGCAACAAAAAACGGCGCCGAAAATTTTTCGCCAAACATCTCAAACGACGTGTCATATGGTTTTTGTTCAAATATGTTGTCCATTACTATCTTTATAGACTGGATATATTTATATGTATCAATAAACCCTTTGCCCGTTCCCTTTGCCCCACATCCCGGGGTTCTTCCGGCACAAACAACGCCGTTACATTCCTTACATACGGAACATGTTCCGTCGAATTGTTTTCTTGCATTTGATAAAATTTCGTTGTAGTTCATAAGTTAACCTCATTTTTTTGTTTTTTCTATGGATTTTTGTTGTCAGAGAGTTCCAAGATATAGTCGGTCGAAACGTTATGGAACTTTGCTAGTTTTATTAGTATAGTCGTTGGTATATCGACTTCCCCTCTTTCATAGTTGCTGTAGATACGCTGGCTACAGTTCAAAATTTGTGCAAGCTCCCTTTGTTTTAGGTCTCTGTCCTCTCGAAGGTCTCTTATTCTTTTATACATGAAATCACCTCGATTTCAGTATATTACAGCGAAAATATCGCTATTGACTTTTAGCGAATATTTCGCTAAAATATGTTTGAGGTGATTAAATGGATGATATTTACAAACAACTCTATTTTAAGCTTTTTAATGATGTTAGTAAAGCTATAGAGGACTTAAAAAAAGCACAAATTAAATCTGAAGAATTATTCATTACTTACAATGAAAACAACATCAAACAACTTGAAAAAAAGGAATAGTTTAATTTTCTACTTTATTAAATATAAGTTCTCAAAATATAAGGGCGGATATTCTCCGCCCTTATATTTTATACATATTTTTGTAAATTCCAACTGCTTCTCAACACTCTGTGTATATCGACCGATTGATTTGTTTCGTTTACATGATAAAAAACATTATAGTTTCCCAACGACAGCTTCCTATAAAAACTATTGCCTTCATACACCTCGTTTTTATACGGAAAATCGCTCAACATAGATATCTCTTTTTCCATTTTTTGCATCGTCTTTTTTAGTGTGTTTTTATAAAATTTTGATAGATACTCTGCTATATCATCTAAATCACCAATAGCAAGCGGAAGATATCTAATTTTATATTTCATATTTTTCTCTCAATTGCTCCCAAGCAACATCGTGGTCAGTCCAAGAAACATCTTTTTCTAACGATTGTTTTTTTGCTTCTGAAAGCTTTTCTTGTACATAACGATGATGTAAAAACTCCTCATACTTTGCATAATCTTCTATTCCAATTAAAACAGACTCTCCCCTGCCGTTATTTGTTATTATAACGTGGTCATGCTGTTTGACTATTTTTGCAAGTTCTGCGTAGTTGTTTCTTAAATCTCGAGAGGGTCGCACAAAAGCGTTTAGCATATAATCCTCCTAATTTAGTTGCTCATTTGCTATATTGTATCATAATATGCATACATTTATCAAGATATCTTTAAAACTTGTTACTTTTTTCTTCGCCAAGCTTACTAATTTTTTATTGTTCTGTTTGCTTTGATTGTTCCTCGGTCGGTTGAATTTCTCCCTCTATGCCGCTTGTTTCGCCCTCGGCAAATTCCGCTTCGTTTACGCCGGCTGCCTCTTCTCCGTCATGTTCCGGTTTTTCGACGTCGGCGGTTTCTTCCTCGTCGTTTCGCTCGGTTCTTGCAAGCGTTACAACTTTGTCGTCCTCGCCAACTCGCATAACACGAACGCCGCTTCCGTATCGACTTTGCGTCGCAATGTCCTCGACATGAATTCTTATAATTATTCCGCTTTGGCTTATGATAATCGCGTCGTCGGTCTCGGCGTTGACTGCCTTAACCCCTGCGACAATTCTTCCGCCTTTACAGTCGTAGTTGCGAACGCCTTTTCCGCCACGATGTTGGACATGGTAGTTTTCAAGATCGGTAAGTCGTCCTTTGCCGTCCTCCGTAACCGTAAGAAGTTTTCCGCCCTCGTTTACAACAGACATTCCAACAACGTTGTCGCCGTCTTTAAGTTCGATAGCTTTAACCCCTCTTGCGGTTCGCCCAAGCGGCCGCGCGTCGTTTTCATTAAATCGAATTGCCATTCCGTTTTCTGTAGCAACTATTAAGTCGTTATCACCGTCGGTCAACCTAACCCAAGCGAGAACGTCGCCCTCGTCCAGCGTTATGCCAAACACTCCGGTTTTTCTTATGTTGCTGTAAAGCGAAAGTTCGCTTCTTTTTACTATTCCGTTTTTGGTAACCATTACGATATATTTTGAATCGTCGAAACTCGAAACTTTTATGACGGAACTAACCTTTTCTTCTCCCGAAATCGGAAGAAGGTTAACTATATTTGTTCCCCTCGACGTTCTGCTTCCCTCGGGAATTTCGTACGCCTTTAACCTGTAAACCCTACCCATTGTTGTTATAAACAAAAGTGTGTCGTGGGTTTCGCAAAGAAAAAGTTCTTCAACAAAATCTTCGTCGCGCCTTGTAAGGCCGGTTATGCCCCTGCCCCCTCTTTTTTGGCTTTTATAAACATCTTGAAGTTGACGTTTAACATAACCGTAATGTGTTAACGTTATGACACATTCTTGGTTTGGTATAAGGTCTTCTATGTCCATCTCGCCCGAAACGGAAAGTATCTCGGTTCTTCTTTCGTCCGCGAATTTATCGCGAATTGCCAAAAGTTCCGTTCGTATCGTCTCAAGCATTATCTCGTGGTTGTTCAAAATTTCGTTGTAATGTGCTATAGCTTTTTTAAGCTCGCTTAGTTCGTTTTCAATCTTTAATATCTCAAGTCCCGCAAGTTGTCCAAGACGGAACGCAACGATAGCCGCCGCTTGCATCTCGTCAAAATCAAACTTTTCGATTATTGCGGCTTTCGCCTCAGAAGAACCGCCTTTACATGCGCGGATTGTCGCGATTATCTCGTCGATTATGTCGGTTGCGCGTCTTAGTCCTTCAAGAACGTGGGCGCGGTCGCTTGCTTTTCTCAAATCAAACTCGGTTCGTTTGCGTATGACTTCACATTGGAAATCGAGATACGCCACAAGCATCTCTTTAAGGTTCATAACCTTGGGTTCGCCGCCTTTAAGCGCCAGCATGATAACCCCAACGCTGTCTTGAAGTTGCGTCAATTTATACAGTTGGTTTAAAACAATCTGGGGATTACTGTCGCGTTTAAGTTCAACAACAATTCGCATACCCTCGCGGTCGCTCTCGTCGCGAAGGTCGGAAATTCCCTCGACACGTTTATCTTTAACAAGGTCTGCTATGTTTTCAATAAGCCTTGCTTTGTTGACCATGTACGGCAGTTCGGTTACAACAATCCTAAAACGCCCGTTTGCGTCCTCTTCAATCTCGGCGCGTCCGCGAAGCACAATCTTTCCGCGACCTGTTGCATATGCGGCGCGAATTCCGCTTCTGCCCATTATTATACCACCCGTTGGAAAATCGGGACCTTCTACAAATTGTAGTAAATCAAAAACTTCGCATTCAGGGTTTTCCATCAAGTATTCAATAGCATCGACAACTTCGCCTAGGTTGTGGGGGGGGATGTTTGTCGCCATGCCGACGGCAATTCCGGTTGAACCGTTTATCAAAAGGTTTGGAATACGCGACGGCAAAACCTCGGGTTCAACCTCGCGGTCGTCGTAGTTTGGAACAAATTTAACCGTTTCTTTGTCGATATCGCGAAGCATTTGCCCAGCAATCTTGCTCATTCTCGCTTCGGTGTATCTATAAGCCGCGGCGGGATCGCCGTCGACCGAACCGAAGTTTCCTTGTCCGTCAACAAGCGGATAGCGCATAGAAAAATCTTGAGCCAAACGAACCATAGCGTCATAAACCGAACCATCGCCGTGGGGATGGTAGCTTCCGAGCACGGCTCCAACCGTGTCGGCGGATTTACGATATGCGTTTTCGTGGGTCAGATTTTTCTCACCCATTGTGTAGATAATTCTTCTGTGAACTGGTTTTAGTCCGTCACGAACATCGGGAAGCGCGCGCGAAACGATAACCGACATCGAATAATCGAGAAAGCTTTTGCGCATCTCGCGGTCGATATCAATTGTTATTATGTTTCCCTCGCTCCAAACAGGTTGAATTTTCTTTTCTTTTTGTTTCATTTAATTAACTCCGGTTTTATTTGTGGACCGTTAATGTTGTTTTTATTATCTACACATCAAGGTTTTGGACATACTTTGCGTTTTTCTCGATGAACTCTTTTCTCGGGGGGACTTTGTCGCCCATTAAAATTGTGAACGTTTCGTCTGCCTTTGCGGCGTCTTCGACTTCGACTTTTATAAGTGTTCTGTTTTCGGGGTTCATCGTCGTTTCCCAAAGCTGTTCCGGGTTCATCTCTCCCAGACCCTTATATCTGCTTATCTTTACGTTGCCGCCCATCTCGGAAACTATCTGGTCACGTTGGCGGTCGGTATAGGCGTATTTAATGTTTTGACCTTTTGCAATTCTATACAACGGAGGTTGTGCAAGATATATATGTCCCTCGGTTAAAAGCGGACGCATGAAACGGAAAAAGAACGTCAAAAGCAGGGTTCTAATGTGTGAGCCGTCGACGTCGGCGTCCGCCATTATGACTATCTTTCCATAACGTAATTTTTCAAGGTCAAGTTCTTCGCCAAGCCCTGTTCCAAGCGCCGTTACAACCGGCATGAGTTTGTCGTTTCCGTAAACCCTGTCTAGGCGTGCTTTTTCAACGTTTATCATCTTGCCCCAAAGAGACAAAATAGCTTGATATCTTCTGTCGCGTCCCGCTTTTGCGGAACCGCCGGCGCTGTCTCCCTCGACTATATAAATCTCGGTGTTTTCTCTGCCTCTTTCGGAACAATCGGCAAGTTTCCCCGGAAGCGACGCCGATTCAAGCGCCGATTTTCTTCGCGTTAGATCCCTTGCTTTTCGCGCGGCTTCCCTCGCCCTTGCCGCACCTAAAGCTTTTTCAAAGATAGCTTTTGCTACCGAAGGATTTTCTTCAAAGAAATCTGTTAACTTTTGATACGTCATAGTTTCGACAATCGTTCTCATCTCGGTGTTGCCGAGTTTTGCTTTGGTTTGTCCTTCAAACTGTGCTTCGGAAAGCTTGACGCTAACAATTGCGGTTAGTCCTTCGCGAACATCGTCGCCCGAAAGATTTTTGTCGCTTTCCTTTAATATATTTTTGCTTCGTCCGAAATCGTTAAACGCACGAGTCAACGCGGTTTTAAAACCTTGTTCGTGTGTTCCGCCGTCCGTCGTGTGAATGTTGTTTGCAAACGTAAGCAAAAGTTCGTTGTAGCTGTCGTTATACTGCATAGCAACTTCAGCTTCGCGGTTTTCAAGAACACTCTTAAAATATATAACCTCGTTATGAAGCGTTTCTTGACTTTTTCTTTTGTGGATATGTGAAACAAACGAGCGAATTCCGCCCTCGTAATGCATATCTTCAAAAACTGCGCCGTCGGGATTTCTCTCGTCAACCAAAACTATCTTTAAACCTGCGTTTAAAAAAGCTTGTTCGCGAAGTCTTGTACAAAGCGTATCGTAATCGAACACCGTTTCTTCAAATATATCTGCGTCCGCTTTAAACTTGATAACCGTTCCGCGGCGGTCGGTGTCCCCTTGTTCTTGGAGCGGAGCGTCTTCAACTCCTCGTTCAAAACGTTGGAAATATTTTTTTCCGTCAACGTGAACCGTTACGGTTAACCATTCGGAAAGCGCGTTAACAACCGAAGCGCCAACCCCGTGGAGGCCGCCCGAAAAATGGTAGCCTTCGCCGCCAAATTTACCGCCGGCATGGAGAACCGTGAAAACAACGGTGACCGCCGGAAGCCCGACTTTCGATTGAACCCCAACCGGTATTCCCCTGCCGTTATCCGAAACTTCTATGACATCGCCCGGAAGGATTTTAACTTTTATCTCGGAACAATGTCCCGCCAACGCCTCGTCTATCGAGTTATCAACAATTTCGTACACAAGATGATGAAGACCGCGAGGACCCGTCGAACCGATATACATACCGGGACGTTTTCTGACAGCCTCAAGACCTTCAAGAACCTGTATTTGTTCCGCGTCATAGTTGTTGGTTACAACGTTTTGTTCGTTTTGTTCGTTTATTTGCAAATCGTTTGTTTGTTCAGACATTTTTTTCTCCAATAAGTTTAATAATGCGTAATTCGTAATTATGGTGTCGCTTCGCGACTATTTGAATAGATAATCTTTTGATTTTTTAGTTAATTGTAAATTATTTATTTTTCATTATTTTGTGTTTTTGTTATTGCTATTAACAATTTTAGAATTTCTTGACAATCATAGTAAATACTATCAAATTGGATTTTTGTAATAAAATCTGTTTCATATAATAATTCAAGCCAATATTCCGTTTCGCTTGCTTCTTTAAGTGAAATATTGAGTTTATAATAAAAATCTGATTTACTTTGCCCTCTAATTGCTTCTTTTATATTTGCACCTATGCTTGTACCGCTTCTTAAAAGCTGTTTTGATAAAACATGCTCTTTCTTTTGTTCACAGAGATATTTATATAAATTTATAATTCTTAAAGCGAAATTTTTACTTTTATCCAAAATAATATTTTCTTTTTTCATAATACACCATTTTGAAGGATAACCACAATTTTAAATTATAATTAATTACGCATTAAGAATTACGAATTATGAATTAATAAGAAGTTCTTTTTCTTATAGTCGAGCTATTGATACCCGAAACAAAAACTTTTTTTTCTCCGTTTTGCTCGCATACGACAAACGATTTTGGAAGTTCATACGAAACGTTGGTAACGATATTTTGTTGTTGGGCTTCCTTTAAAAAATTTCGTGTTTTTTTGCTTATAGTAACCGCGTCTATGTCGAAAACTCCGACAATTTCTTTTGACATAACAACGGTATCGGTTCCAAGATAGATGTACATAATATCCCTTTTGAAAGTTAATAGTGTATAGTTAATAGTTAATAATTGTTGAGCGCCTTACGGCGTTATTGAATATTTTATTTTAGATTTATTTTAATCTTTAACACTATGCACATTATGTGTATTTAAATTTTCGCCCGCAGGGCGAAACCTTAACTATTCACTATTAATTATTAACTATTAACTATTTAACTATTTAACTATTTAACTATTTAACTATTAACTATTTAACTATTTAACTATTAACTAAACAATTTTTCCTTTTTCTATATTAAAAAATTTTGCGTCGATGTTTTTTTCTATTAGTCGGCTATCGCACGTTGTTATAAAAGCTTGCATGTCAACTATACTTTTTAATAGATGTTGTTGACGGTTTTTATCGAGCTCGGACAAAACGTCGTCCAACAGTACAACGGGTTTTTCGTTTAAAACCTGTTCCATAATAACCGCCTCGGAAAGTTTAAGCGCAAGAACTGCGGTTCTTTGTTGACCTTGTGACGCAAAAAACCTTGCTTCACTGTCGGCGATTAAAATTTCTATATCGTCGCGATGTGGACCTTTTGAACAAAATCCCAAACGTATGTCATCTTTTCGAGTCTGTTCAAAAATCTTTAAAACGTTGTTTATTCCAAAATTGTCCTGTTCAAAAACTGTTGAATTATATCTTAATGAAAGATTTTCGGAATTGTCCGATATTTCGGAATATCTCTCAGACGCTTTTTGATTAAGGCTTTCGCAAAAATCTTTTCTAATCTCGGTTATAACCTCGCAACTTTTTGCAAGTTGAAGATCAAAAACATCAAGCATGTCATACGCCGCCGAGATGTTTCGACAATCTTTTAAAAGACTGTTTTTTTGTACCACTAAACGATTATAATTTCTAATCTCATAAAGATATTTTTTTGAGATCTGCATCAAACAAGTATCAAGAAATCTTCTTCGTTCCGCCGCCGTTCCTTTTACAAGGTTAAGGTGTTCGGGGGAAAAAACCGAAACCGCAAAAACTCCGGCGACAGTCGAGGCTTTTTTTTGCTCGCCTTTGTTGTGTGAAACGTTTCTTCCTTTTTGCGATATAGAAAATTTTAATGTTTGTTTTCTTTTTCCGCTTTCTATCTCACTTTCAATTACAGAAAAATCTTTTTGCTTTTTTATTAAATCAATATCTTTTCCAGGCCTGAAACTTTTTGCGCCGGACAAAAGAAAAATACTTTCGATTAGATTTGTTTTTCCTTGTCCGTTTTGTCCTGTTATAACATTGACACCGTTTATCGGTTCAAAGTATATCTCGTCAATATTTCGATAATCTTTTAAATTATGTGAAATTAAAATCATTTTTTTTAATCCGCTTTAATCCTAACCGGTAACACAAGATATAAGAAATCGTTTCCGTCTACAGGATAAACTTTCATAGGGGTTATAGAAGTTCCAATCTCAAAATAAAGTTCCTCTTTTTTGCTGTTTCTTAACGCGTCTATTATATATCGATTGTTAAAACCTATCTCGACCGAATCCCCTATTATTTCAACATTAAGTTCGTCGTATGCATCTCCCAGCGAAGTTTTACACGTTACAACTGCCAAGTTATCTTCAAACTTTATTTTAATCGGGCTTTTTAATCTGTCGGTTATTAAAAGCGAAGCTCTTTCAACCGCAGTTATTAAAGTCGAAACGTTTATTTTAATCTTTGTTTTTCCAATTGCCGGAATGGTTTTTTTATAGTCTATGAAATCGCCTTCAAGCAATCTTGTTAAAACCGTGTATTCGCCAACTTTGAAAACTCCATATTTTTTTGCTGTTCCTATATAAACGGTTTCTTCTTTTTCGCCTATAATTCTTCCAACTTCCGAAAGTGTCTTTGCCGGAACAACAAAGTTTCGCTCGCTTTGGTTTTCAACCTCGCGTTCACAAACCGCAAGTCTATAACCGTCTACCGAAACTATCGTTAATTTTCCTTGTTCAAGACAAAACTTACTTCCGGTGTGAACCGGTTTTTGGTCGTTGGTTGCTATCGCATAAAGAGTGTAGTCTATCATCTCTTTGAGTTTTGTCGATTCAATCTCAAGACTTTCGTCTGAGTTAAGGTTTGGAAGCTCGGGAAAATCTTCCGGAGCTATTCCGGAAAAATTAAACTTTGCTATGTTTCCTTTTATAAGAACTTTAAAACTATCGTCTGTTTCAATAATAACGTTTTCGCTGTCTATCTTTCTAACCATATCAATAAAAAGTTTCGCATTTATAACAACGCTACCTTCTTCTTTGATGTTAGCATCAATAGTTGTTATTATTCCAATCTCAAGATCATATGCGGTAAGCGTTAGTTTACCGTTTTTAGCGGTTACCATTATTCCCTCTATAGCAGGTATGGCAGATTTTCCCGCAACAGCTTTTGAAACATCCGAAAGAGCTTCATAAAGATTTTGTTGATTACATACTATCTTCATTTTAATTTCTTACCTTCTTTTTTTGTGGTTTAAAATTTTTATTTATTTCGTTGTCTTGTGATTTTCTCAAAAATATATGTATATATAGAAAGAGAACAAGTAGTAGTAGTAGGGGCTGTTAATTTTGTTTAAAACTCAAATTTTCTGCTTAAACAGTTCGAAAATTGTAAATATTAATTATTTATTAATTATTTATTAATTGTTGAAATGTTTAAAACTTAAAGTTTGGTTTTTAACATTGTTGAAAATCTTAGTTGAAAGTTAATAATTTGTTCAAAACTTTTATATCTTTGCGTTTTTAATTATATCGCCAACCATGTTTTTAAGGTGGCTATTTGTTTCAAATAATTTTTCAACTTTTTTTATAGAGTGGGTAACGGTTGAATGGTTTCTGTTTGAAAATTCTGCGCCGATGTCCTCCATCGTCATTCCGGTTACTTCGCGTATTACATACATAGAAATCTGTCGGGCGTTTGTAATGTCGCTGTCGCGTTTGTTTGAACGTATGTCTATTGTAGATACGTTAAATGTTCTGGATATTTCTTCTAGTATTTTTTCTATAGTAATAGGTATCGGGCGTTGTTCTTGCATAAGGTCTTTTATTGCGGCTTGTGCGTTGGATAGATTTGGCTTTGATGTGTTCATAAGTTGATAGGCATAGAGCTTTTTAACTACGCCTTCAAGTTGACGAATATTTTCTTTTATATGAGAGGCAACATATTCTGCGACATCGTCGGTAAGTTCAAGTCCTATAAAACTTGCTTTTCTTCTTAAAATTGAAATTCTTGTTTCAAGGTCTGGGGCGCTTATGTCCGCGAGAAGTCCCGATTCAAAACGTGTGCGCAACCTGTCGGTTAAAGATTTAATTTCTTTCGGAGGACGATCGGACGAAAGAACTATTTGTTTACCGTGTTTATATAGAGAATTAAAGGTATGAAAAAATTCTTCTTCCGTTGCAACTTTTCCGCCAATGAATTGGATATCGTCAACCAAAAGAACATCGGCCGAACGATATTTTTTATGAAACGATTCTGTGCTTCCTTGTGTAATTGCGGCGATAAGTTCATTTGTAAATCTTTCGCCTTCGACATATAAAATTTTATATTCAGGATGGGTTTTTAATAAATCGTTTTTTATAGCCATCAATAGATGGGTTTTTCCAAGACCACTGTCACCATATATAAAAAGAGGGTTATAAGCTCCGGCTGGATTTGCCGCAACAGCTTGAGCGGCGGCGTGGGCAAAGCGGTTGCTTCCGCCTACGATAAACGTATCAAACGTATAAGCATATTCTCCCGAAAGCACAGGAGGAAGAATTCCTTTTAACGGAGAGTTTTTACCCGCCGACATAGATTCACGGCTTAAAAGATTAACCGCAACAGGAAAACCTAAAATATCTTCAAAGCTTTCTTCGATAAATATTTGATATCTTTCTTGAACGGTTTTCTTTAAAAAGTCTGAAGCTATCGAAAGAGTTGCAACTCCGTTTTCAAAAGAAACAGGTTCAATACCACTTATAAAAATGTTATATGAAGTTTCGGTTATCTTTTCTCTTAGATGGTCCGCCACTATTTCGTAACATTGTCCGAATGATTCCATTTTGTATCCTCTTTATATAATAGTTAATCTGTATTAAAAATTAAAACAGCATGATTGCTAAAATTCCGCTTAACTATATAATACAATAATTAATATAAATAGAAGTATAACATAAATACGTAAATTTTACAATAAAACAATAGGAATTTAATAGGTAATTTATATCTTTATTAGAATTAATATAACGTCACAAAATCAAAGCGATTGACATAAGTTTTTTATAGTTTAAAGAAATTATAAAACGAGAGATATTATAAAATTTTCTTTTGTGATATTCAAATAAAAAATAGGGCAGATAATTTATCTACCCACAGACTGTTGAAAAAATTATATAATTTTATTTTTACAGAACATCAACTATGTTTTTAAAATATCTTTCTTGTAACTCTGTCAGCGCTTTAAAGTCCATCGACTTAGAATAAATTTTTTCTATCTCGTCATGGCTTGCCAGAGCTTTTGTTGACAAAAGGCTTGCTTGATCGATTAAATCTAATACAGCTTTTTTGCAAAAAACGGATTGTTGAGAGATAGCCGTTCCGTCACAAATTTTCATAAATCTTTTTTCGTTTATAACTTTTGCGTCGGAAAACTCATGTTTTGTAAAAAGATTGTTGACGACAAAGCAGATGCCGGCCGACGGTATAAACAAAGCAGATACTATATTGTCCGACATAACAGCCGAGCGACATGTAATTATATCATAACCGTTTTGTAAAGCTCTTTTTCTTATGTTGGCAAGTATGGTAGACGAAACACCGCCATACTTATCCGAAAAAACATATCGTGTTTGATAGTACTCACTGTTAACTTTGGAATAGTCCACAAGTCCGTTTGGAGTTACCGCCGATATGTAACGTATCTCTTCGCTAGGTTTTTTACCCTGCTCAAAAGGAAGATGTTTTAAAATAATCTTTTCGACAAAATCAAAAAGCTTTTGATTATCTAGATATCGCATAGATGTTTTGATCATGTCGTCCGAAATCAATCGTATTGCGGAAACAAACCGTGCAACACGTTCGTGATATTTTGCGCAAACATTAAAATGAAATATAATTTCATCTTTGTTTTGCTTTAGATAATCACTGTCCATAAAATCATAAAACGTTACAACATTTTCACGCGCTCCGGGGTAACTTGGCTTTTCATCATGTGGATCAGTTGCGTCTATTATTGCAAAGTTCTTTTCGCGACAGATAACCCCGTCCAAAGAATTAGGGTCGGCGCTGCAATGGATAAAATCTGTTGAAAAATTTTTCCCCGAAAGTTTTAACCCTATCTTTTTCATAAACGTTGATTTTCCACAACCGGGTCCGGCTTTTATAAGCGATGTGTTGTAATCGGTTTTTTCATCACAAAGATTTTTAAAAAGCGATATAAATCCGTTGACACTTTGTGTTCCCATAAAAAAATGATG
>CAYJJR010000052.1:0-15576 GCA_964370565.1 uncultured Oscillospiraceae bacterium
CGTCAAATTTAGATCTTGAAAGAGTCAAGTCAAGGTGTTTCGGGCCGCTTGCGTCTGCCGTTATAAACGGAAGGTTGATAGCTGTCGAAGCCACGCTTGAAAGCTCGATTTTAGCTTTTTCAGCCGCTTCTTTAAGACGTTGTAGCGCCATTTTGTCCTGTCTTAAATCCACACCGGTGTCTTTTTTGAATTCGTCCGCAAGGTAGTCTATAACCTTTTGGTCGAAGTCGTCGCCGCCAAGACGGTTGTTTCCGGCAGTTGCTAAAACTTCTTGAACGCCGTCGCCCATCTCGATTATCGAAACGTCGAACGTTCCGCCGCCTAGGTCGTACACCATGATTTTTTGGTCGTTGTCTTTGTCAATTCCGTATGCAAGCGCTGCCGCTGTCGGTTCGTTGATGATACGTTTAACGTCGAGCCCTGCAATTGTGCCGGCGTCTTTTGTTGCTTGACGTTGTGCGTCGTTGAAGTACGCCGGAACGGTTATAACAGCTTCGGTTACTTTTTCGCCGAGATACGCTTCCGCGTCCGCTTTAAGTTTTCCGAGAACCATTGCTGAGATTTCTTGCGGCGTATATTTTTTTCCGTCGATGTCTACTTTTTTGTCGCTTCCCATGTCTCTTTTTATCGAGCTAATTGTCTTGTCGGGGTTTGTGATAGATTGGCGTTTCGCAACTTGTCCAACCATTCTTTCCCCGGTTTTAGAGAACGCGACAACCGAAGGGGTTGTTCTTGCACCTTCCGAGTTGGTTATGACGACGGGTTCGCCGCCCTCCATAACCGAAACACAGCTGTTAGTTGTTCCGAGGTCGATTCCTATGATTTTTCCCATTTTTGATATATCTCCTTTATTTTTTAATAACAAATTTTTTAAGTGGTATTTTTCGGGTCGTCGAGAACGCCGACTCTTACTGTCTTGTGTAATCTAATTGAGTTTGCGCTATTTGAGAAACAAGGTTTTGAAATAGAGTTTTATTGTGCGACTATTACCATTGAGTGGCGAATAACCTTTTCGTCAAGTTTATACCCTTTTTGAAGGACGTTTGCAACTGTTCCGCTTTCGTATTCTTCGGTTTCTATATTTGAAACTGCGGCGTGTAAGTTTGGGTCGAACTCTTTACCGAGCGCTTCGATTTCAACGATACCAAGCCCCGAAAGAGCTGTTTTAAAAAGTCCCAAGGTCATCTCGACACCTTTTTTATATGTTTCGTCGGTCGTTTCGGCGCCACACGCCATTTCAAGCGCATCAATTGCCGGAAGCATCTTTTCGATAGCTACGCTCATTCCAAACGTTATTGACGATTTTTTTTCCTTATCGGTGCGTTTACGATAGTTGTCGAACTCTGCCGCGGTTCTTAACATCTTGTCGTTAAGTTCGGCGAAATCCTTTGCAAGTTGGTCGTTTTCGTCGTTTGCGCTTTGTTCTTCTTCGCGAATTTCGTTTAGAATTTCGCTTATGAGTTCGTCCTCTTCCTCTGTTGCGGTTTGTTCTGTCGCGTCGTCCGAAGTTTTTTCGAGTTCTTGTTCGATTTCGGAAATCTTGTCAAAGATCTCCTGTTCGCGTTCGCTTTCTTTGTTTGTTGCCATTTCTACCTCCATGATATAAATACAAAATCTATCTGTTTATTAGCAGTTCGCTCATTGAATCGCAAAACGTTTTAAGCCGCGGGATTATATAAGCGTAGTTCATTCTAACGGGACCGGCTATTCCAAGAGAACCGCGAAAGCCCGAACGCCCCGTATATCCGGACGAAACCAAACTTATGTTGTTAAGCGAGTACGCCGAGAGTTCCTCCCCGACCAAAACCGAGATGTCGGGTCCTCGCTCCATTCTTTTTAAAAGAAGGGTTGAGTTGGAAAAAAGCTCAAGAAGTTCTTTCATCTCGCAATCGAGTTCACGAAATCTTGTTAGATAATGAAGTCCGTCATAGTATAGCGTTTTTTCGGTTATCAACTCCGCAAGAATGACTGCGCCGCTTAGTATGTCGCGCATTAAACTTCGGTTTGTGTTGCAATCTGAAAACACTGCTTCAAGTTTTTCGCTTGTTATGTCTTGGAACGAAACAAACGCAAGATGTTTGTTTAACGCGTTTTCTGCGTGAGAGAGCTCGCTTGTTGTCGGCTCGTTTTCAAGCCTTGTTACACGCGTTTTGACCGAACCGGAATCGGTCACCGCCAAAAGCGCTATGTTAAATCGTCCAACCGAGATAAGCTTATAATGGACAACGCTAGACACCGTTCGCGTCGGCGTTGTTGACGCTACCGCAAGCCCGAAATACTTCGCCATAGTCTTTGCGCAACTTTCCGCGGCCTTGTCCGGGTCGTTGTCAAACGCGAGCACGGTTTTTCGTATCTCTAACGCTTCGCCTCGCTCCAAAGGATAGGAGTTTATCAAGTTGTCAATATAATACCGAAACCCCAGCATAGTTGGAACACGCCCGGCAGATGTGTGCGGCTGCATAAGATACCCAAGCGCCGTAAGTTCTGCCATCTCGTTGCGAAGGGTAGCAGAAGAAACCGATAGATTGCTCAAAAAATTTGCAAGTATCGCAGAGCCTATTGGGTCGCCCTTATCCTCGTGCAATGTTACTATTGCGGATAGTATCAACTTTTTGCGGTTGCTTATATCCATTTTGCCGTCCCTTTTTGATTTGTTAGCACTCTCTTATTTCGAGTGCTAATTATATTATGCACCTTTTTTTTTATTTGTCAACAGTTTTTTTGAAATGTTCAAAAATTATTATTAATTGTTTAGGTTAAAGTTATTCTAATTATATTAAACACTATATAAAACAATAGTATGAAAAATGTCGAGACACACTTTTTGATTACAGATACTTTAACCAAACCGGCCACAAAAAATACAGCCTTAAATTCATGATTGAATTTAAAAGCTGTATGTTAAAGAAAAAAATGTGATTGGAAAGTGTATAAAAAAAGCGGGTGTGGACAATGGCGTTGATTAACTTTTTAGATATCTCCCCCGCCGCCGGCGGGGGAGATATCTAAAACAACTCTTTTTGTCCACTCTAAAAAAATCAGTTTAAACTAAAAAAGGAAGTGGAAAAAAGATAATCAACGCCTTTATCCACACCGCTAAAAAATTTAAGCTTGACTTACTTTTTCTGTGGGTTGCTGTTTTTCTTTTTGTTCAAGTTTTTTTACAACTATCTTTTTAAGATATAACAGAACATATGTAATAATCGCAAACCCGCCAACCGTCACGACGTAGGACAAAACGCCAAACAACACAGGGTTCATGCTGTGGAAAAACGGGCGTTTAACTTGATAGAAATAGTTTCCGCCCGTAAGCGCGTTTGCGACTAAAGCTATCGGAAAATATACCGTAAACCAGATGACGGCTCTTTTGTATCCTTGCCACGAGTAAAACCAATCGGTTGTTATAATCGCGAACAAAGGAACCAAAACCATCATAAGGTGGCTTATTATATATGATATACCGCTCGCGTGTGAATAGTTGTATATCTGCATTGGATAGAAAAAAGATATAAGCGCAAAGATACAAAAATAACATATTGGGTCAAGCAGTTTTTTGTTTTTGTTTAAAAGGTAGACTATCGAAATTAGCGTTGCAAGCCTACAGAGATGGAGCGGAAGCCCTTCGGATAAAAAACTCGGCGTCGCAAAAAAATACCAACCATACATAAGCACGGTTGATTGGAATATCAACAAAGCCAAAAAAAGTATACGAATTTTATTTTGTTGTTTTATAATTATATCTTTTCGTATTATGAAAAAAGCTATAACGGCAAAACAAAACGCAATAAAAGTTAGATGTGACGCGCCGAAAATCTCGACATACTCCGCGTCATACGACCAAAAATCCAAAAACATGAAAATCCTCCGAAAATTATAAAACTACAGCAACTATGTTATAGACACAAATCAAGACGATAGCGACAAGCAAGACAAAAAACAACTTGTCTGTTTTGTCGTCGTCGATGTATTTGTCAAGAAACGCTCCGATAAAACCGCCCGCAATTCCGCCTATGACCATAAATACCATCATATATATGTTAAACTCGGGAACGCCCGAAGTAATTGTTATTAAAAGGTTGCTTCCTTGCGAAAGCATGATTACAAAGATTGAACAGTATGCCGCCATTTTTGGGGTCATAGAGAAAAAGAACGACATGGCGACAAGGTTAATTGGCCCTCCGCCTATCCCTAAAAATGCTCCCGAAACCCCAAGACCCGTTCCGATTAAAAACGTTATTAGCGAACTTCTGATATCTTTTGTTTGTATTTTAGGTTTATTTATAAGGTATATGAAGATGCCGCCGATTAAAATACCTAAAGCGGCGTTTTGAATTATTTTTATCGTATCGGCATTTTTAAAAAAGTTTGAGACAAACCCAAAAGCGTAGTTGCCGACAACCCCTCCGAACGCTCCGCCAAGCGCCAAAAACATCAATATTCGTCCGCTCACGTTTGGAACTTTTCCTCTGCTTTTGGCTATCGACACAATTGTCATTGCGAACACCGTTAACCCCGACAGAAAGTTCATCTCTAAAGCCGGTATATCGGACGCGACGGCGTCCATAACCGGTTTGATTATAACTCCGCCGCCGACACCGGTCAAAGACCCTAGCGAGGTTGCAACGATGCAAACAAAAAATGCTATGATAATTTGAACCATTTTTTCTCCAATAATATTTTAAGCTTTACTTTAAACACCTATTAAAAACGCAAGAAGCATAGTAGCCGAGTAGTACGTCAAAAGATTTAAAAATGTAAGTATCTTTATTTTTCTTATCGAAAACAGTATAAACAAAAGAATTACGTCGGACACAAAAAACAAAGTTGCGCCTAAAAACGCGGTTACAGCAAACTGTGTCGCCCCTAAATCAATAAAAATCGTTATGCCTTTTGCCATTAAAAGACCTAGAAAAACTGAATAGGCAAGTATAAGAACTTTTTTATCTTGTATATCGATTATTTTGAGTTTTGTTATGCCAAAACATAAAATCGCTATGGCGACGGCGACTAGTATGTCAACTATCGTTATAGGCACTACGGCGCCAAACGCGGCAAAGAAAATCACGTGTGCCGCCGCGAACGAAACGACGCCCAAAATGAAAAACCATGAATCGGAGCGGCCGGAAACTATACTTAAAAAGACGTCACCTACAAGACAAAAAAACAACGCCAAACACATAAGGATTTGAAACAGGCTTGAAAGAGTTTCAAAGGATCCAATCGCAAGATATAAAGCGGTTGATAAAAATATAAAACTTGTTAATCCTTTAAAAAAAACATGATATTTTTTGAACTTCTTATTGTATTCCGTTAAAATTAAAACCGAAAAAACCAAAACATAAATAATCAAAACAATAAACATCGCTTTACTCTCCTATGTTGTTAATTTATAGTTCTAACGTGAGATTTGCTTTTTTAACTAAACTCTTTTTTAAGTTGCTCAAGATTTTTAGTGTCGTTGGTATCAAGGCTTTGTCTAACCTGCTTTTGTTTTTTTGCGTCGATACCGTACTTTTTTGAAACCAACATCCCAACCGACATGACAACAAGTGGCGAAAGACAAAGGATAACTCTAATTGCAAGTTGTGCCGAAAGCGGTTGCGAAAGCACAGGGTCACCGCCTGCCGGGCGCTCGGTGAACCCGAAAAAACCAAGTGCCGCCATAACTATCGAAAGACCAACCGCTTGAGCTATCTTGTTTAAAAAGTTAACAAATCCGCTCATAGCGCCTTCGCCGCGTTCCCCTGTTACAACCTCGGTTGCGTCGACAACATCCCCAAACATAGCGTGGGGTACAAGCCCCGCTCCGCTTATGCCAAACCCCATAACAAGCGACAAAAGTATAACGGCAAGGTCAGAAACGTCTGGAGTTAACATAAATAAGGATATTCCGGCGATTATCCACACAAGCGAACCTAAACGATATGCAAACGCTTTGTTTGTCTTGTTTATAAGCCAAAGATAAAACGGAAGCGCAAAAATTTGAGTCGTAAAAAATGTCGCCGCCCCTATCATTCCAAGCATAGAAGTTTCTCCCGCCGCCGTGACATCTCGTCTTATGTAGAAATCTATATAGAAAAAATAAAGCGAACTCATTATTGACATCGTTATTTGAAGAGCTAGATACATTCCAAGGTATTGTTTAAACGGGCGAACTCTTAAAAATCTTGTGAATTCGTCAAACCTAAACTCGCGCTTAACCGCCGGAGTTTTGATTTGTTCCCTTGTGAAAAGTCCGGTCAACAAAACCGAAACCGCAAAAAGCGTTCCAAACATCAAGCTCATAACGATATATCCGCTGTCATCGCCTACCATAGCAACAACAATCCCGGGAAGCGCAACACAAAGAATAGAGGAAAATATGCTAAACGCCAAACGCAAAGAGTTTGCGGACGATCTGTCTTTGTAGTCGCTTGAAAGTTCGCTTGAAAGGGAATAGTACGGTATCATTACCATCGTTTGGACGGTACAAAAGAACATGTATGACAACGTTACCGCCGTAACCCTTAAAGCAAGGCTGCTCATAGAATACGGAAAGAACACCAAGAACAACGACAACAACACAAACGGCGACGCGATAACAAGAAACACTCGTCGTTTGCCAAACGTTTTGTTGGACGAAGCGTCGGAAATTCGGCCCATGAGCGGGTCGCTTACTGCGTCCCAAACGCGCGCAACAAACATGACAAAGCTAATCCAAAACGGCGGAAGCCCAACCGTTAATGCAAGAAACCCGGGGTATAAAAAGTTTATAATGTTAAACGAACCGCCTCCGTATAGGTCGGCTACCGCAAACGCCAATTTGTTGCCTAACGTTAGTTTTTGATGGTTTTGCATCTTTGTAAACCCTCCGCATTTATTTATGTATAATATTTATTCTACTTATTGTAAGTATAATTATACTCCATTGAATGCACACACACAATTGTTTTGCTTAATTTTTTTTGAAAAGCGTCCGTTAGTTTGACAAATTTGTATGTTTATGCACATTTTTTGTGTATATACAGTTTTGACAGATAACGATTTAAGCAAAATTTACATACAAAGCACCGTGTGAAACATGTCGAGTTGTGCACAAATACACATTTTTTTGGGTGTCTAAATAATTATTGCATAATAATACAAAACGTGTTAATATATATTCATAAACAAATTAAAATTAAACGGAGGATTTCTATTATGGATAAATCTAAAATCAAAAAAGTTGTGCTTGCGTATTCGGGCGGGCTTGACACTTCAATTATAATACCTTGGTTAAAAGAAAACTACAACAACCCCGAGATTATAGCGGTTAGCGGAAATGTTGGGCAAGCGGACGAACTTGAAGGGCTTGAAGAAAAAGCGCTTAAAACGGGCGCTTCTAAACTTTATATAGAAGACCTTACAAAAGAATTTCTCGACGAGTACGTTTTCCCTTGTGTTCAAGCCGGCGCGTTGTACGAAGATTATATGTTAGGAACGGCGTTTGCTCGCCCACCAATAGCAAAAAGGGTTGCCGAGATTGCGCTTCGCGAAAACGCCGACGCCGTGTGTCATGGTTGTACGGGAAAAGGAAACGACCAGGTGCGTTTCGAGATGGGTGTTAAAGCGTTTGCGCCCGACATGCCGATAATTGCTCCGTGGAGGGAATGGGACATTAAGTCGCGTAACGAGGAGATAGACTATGCCGAAAAACATAACGTCCCACTTAAAATAAGCCGCGAAACCAACTATAGCAAAGATAAAAATATATGGCATCTTTCCCACGAAGGACTTGATCTTGAAAACCCCGAAAACGAACCACTCTATAATAAAGAAGGGTTCCTTGAAATGGGAGTTTCCCCCGAAATGGCGCCCGACAAACCGACCTATGTAAAAATCCATTTTGAACAAGGAATTCCGACGTCGGTCGACGGCAAAGAGATGGACAGCGTCGGGATAGTTACAACGCTTAATAAACTTGGCGGACAAAACGGAATTGGACTTCTCGACATAGTCGAAAACAGACTTATCGGAATGAAATGCCGCGGAGTATACGAAACACCGGGCGGCGCAATTTTATATAAAGCCCACAGTGTTCTTGAAAGCATCTGTCTTGACAAAGACACATCACACTATAAGGCGCTTGTTGCTCAAAAACTTGCTGAGCTTGTGTACAACGCGCAATGGTTCACGCCGTTAACCGAAGCGATTTTGTCGTTTGTCAAAACAACGCAAAAGACGGTTACGGGAGACGTTACGCTTAAACTTTATAAAGGCAATATGATAAACGCCGGGGTATCTTCGCCCTATTCGTTGTATGACTTCGAGGTTGTTACGTTTGACGAGGACGAGGTGTACGACCAAAGCGAAGCGACGGGATTTGTCAATTTATACACACTTCCGACAAAAGTTTACGCAAAGATGAAAGAGAAAAACAAACTTTAAAAATTTAATAATGAATAGTAAAAGTGTATTTTTAATATTTTATTGAAGCTTGTGCCCCAACCACCATTAATCCTCGCAACTATTTAAATATCGCCGTAAGGCGCACAAACACTATTAACTATACACTTTTAACTATTAACTAATAAAGAGGTATTTATGTCCAAAATGTGGGCCGGGCGTTCGCTCGGCGATATAGATAAACTAGCGGACGATTTCAATTCATCAATTCATTTTGACAAAAGACTATATAAACAAGATATAGCCGGTTCGATAGCCCACGCCGCAATGCTTGCCGAAAAAGCGATTATCTCGAAAGAGGACAGCAAAGAGATCATAAGCGGACTTTCCGACATCCTTGATGATATTGAAAACGGAAAACTCGCGTTTGATTTAACGGCGGAGGATATCCACATGTTTGTCGAGGCGGAACTTACTAAACGCATTGGAGACGTCGGCAAAAGGTTGCATACGGCGCGAAGCCGAAACGACCAAGTGGCGGTTGACCTTCGGCTCTATTTAAGGGAACAATCAAACAACCTTGTTTTGCTTTTGAAAGAGTTGTTGTGTGCTATACACGGCCAAGCGACAAACCATAAAACCACGATAATGCCGGGTTATACCCACCTCCAACGCGCCCAGCCGATAACGTTTGCCCACCATCTTTTGGCGTATGCTATGATGTTTATGCGTGACATCGAAAGGATTAGCGACGCGGTTAAAAGGATGAACTTTTCTCCGCTTGGTTGTTGCGCGCTTGCCGGAACGACGTACGACACCGACCGAGAGTTGACAGCAAAAACCTTAGGCTTTGACGGCGTTATGTTAAACAGTTTAGACGGCGTTTCGGACAGAGATTTTTGCGTCGAACTCGTGAGCGCTTATGCCGTTGTTATGATGCATCTTTCTAGGTTTTCGGAAGAGATTATACTGTGGTCGTCGTGGGAGTTTAAGTTTATTGAACTTTCAGATAACTATACAACCGGTTCAAGCATAATGCCCCAAAAGAAAAACCCCGACATGGCGGAACTTGTCCGCGGAAAAACGGGAAGGGTATACGGCGATTTGATGGCGCTTTTAACTACATTAAAAGGCTTACCGCTTGCGTACAACAAAGACATGCAAGAGGACAAAGAAGCGGTTTTCGACGCGCTCGATACTGTTCAAAAATGTGTCGAAATTTTTGTCCCGATGATTAAAACGATGACAGCGTTGCCCGAAAACATGTACAAAGCCGCCGGAAAAGGCTTTATAAACGCGACAGATGTTGCGGATTATCTTGTTAAAAAAGGCGTTCCTTTTAGGACATCTTATAAGATTGTCGGCGAACTTGTCGCACATTGTATTTCAAACAATATTGTTTTGGAACAGATACCTATTGAAAAATACAAAGAGTATAACGAATTTTTTGAAAACGATTTGTATAACGAGATTTCGCTTGAGACATGTGTTCAAAAAAGAATTTCTTCGGGCGGAACATCGGTTCAATCGATCGAAAAACAACTTGCGGTTTTGACGGAGTTTATTAACTAGTATGAAAAAAGTATTTATAGACGGAAGATCGGGAACTACGGGTCTTCGTATATTTGAACGTCTTGAAGCTAGGGACGACATACAACTCATAACGCTTTCTGACGATTTAAGGCGAGACATAAGCGCGCGTAAAGAGGCGTTAAACTCGGCGGACGCCGTGTTTTTATGTCTGCCCGACGACGCCGCGAGAGAGTCTGTCGCGCTTTGCGAAAATAAAGACACCGTAATAATAGACACGTCGACGGCGCACAGGACCTTGCCTGACTGGGCATATGCCCTGCCCGAGCTTTCAAAGGAACACCGACAAAAGCTTTCAAGTTCAAAAAGAATTGCCGTTCCCGGTTGTCACGCAAGCGGATTTATAGCTCTTGTTTATCCTCTTGTTGCAAGCGGGGTTTTGCCTAAAGAAACTTTGCTTAACTGTACCTCGATAACCGGCTACAGCGGAGGCGGAAAACCAATGATAGCCGACTATCAAAACAAGGATAAAGACGACGCTTTGTGTTCCCCAAGGTTATACGGCATTTCGCAACAACACAAACATCTCCCCGAGATGAAACTAATAACCGGCCTTGTAAACGATCCTGTGTTTTGTCCGATAGTTGCCCCGTATTATAGCGGTATGCTTGTGACGATTGGGCTTTTTTCCGACATGCTAACGCGTAATACCACAAAACAAGACCTGTCCAATATATACAAAACGCATTACGCTTCTGATATTATACAATATGTTGATACTGTAGACGAGGGTGGGTTTGTTTCAAGCAACGCTGTTTCGGGAAAAGACGGAATGGAGATAGCGGTTTTTGGGAACGACAAAAGGATAGTTTTAGCGGCGCGGTTTGACAACCTTGGAAAGGGCGCTTCGGGCGCGGCCGTGCAAGCTTTGAACATAGCTTTTGGAACTAGAGAAGATAAAGGACTTGTTATTTAAATTAGGAATGAGGAATTAGGAATTAGGAATGAAAGTATCGGCTTCGCCGATAAATTAAAAATAATTTTTGAAACTTATCTATTGTATAAAGCGAACTTTATTTAGGAAGAAAAGCTTAATTTATAATATTTAAATTTCGCCCGAAGGGCGCACAAACACTCCTCACTCCTCACTCCTCACTCCTAATTCCTCACTTCTAACTCCTCACTCCTAATTCCACATTATTTTAAAAATATGGAGGTTTTATGAAACAAATATCCGGTTCGGTTACTGCTCCGCAAGGTTTTTTGGCAAACGCCATACATTGCGGAATACGAAAAAACAAAACAAAGGAAGACCTTTCCTTGATATATAGCCTTGTTCCGTGTGCTACCGCTTCGGTTTACACAAAAAATCTTGTGAAAGGCGCGCCGCTTGTTGTCACAAAAGACAACACAAAAAACGGCGTTGCACAAGCTATAATCTGTAACAGCGGAAACGCAAACACCTGTAACGCTAACGGGATTGAAGTTGCGACAAAAACATGTGAAGCTGTTGCAGATAAACTTAAAATAGCTTCAACAGATGTCGTCATTGCGTCGACCGGCGTTATCGGTCAACCGCTCGACATAACCCCGATAGTAAACGGAATACCAAGCCTTGTAGACGGTTTAAGCGAGAACGGCGGACAACTTGCGGCTCTTGGGATAATGACAACCGACACGCGTCCAAAGCAAGTTGCGGTAAGTTTTGATATCGATGGAGTTGAATGTAAAATTGGCGGCATAGCCAAAGGTTCGGGCATGATACACCCCGACATGGCTACCATGCTTGTTTTTATAACGACCGACTGCAACATAACAAGCGAGATGCTACAAAAAGCTCTCTCGGTTGACGTTGAAACGTCGTTTAACATGTTAAGCGTAGACGGCGATACTTCTACAAACGACATGGTGTCCGTGCTTGCAAACGGGCTTGCAAAAAACAAACTTATCGATAAAGAGGGCGAAGATTTTAATAAATTTATGGTTGCTTTAAACTCGGTCACGATGGCGCTTTGCAAAGAAGTTGCGGGGGACGGCGAGGGCGCGACAAAACTTCTTGAATGTAACGTTAAAAACGGAAGCGACTTGCAAACCGCGAAAACGGTTGCAAAATCGGTTATCTGCTCCTCGCTTGTGAAAACCGCAATGTTCGGCGCGGACGCAAACTGGGGCAGGGTGCTTTGTGCTATTGGATATAGCGGCGCTAGCGTTGACGTCACAAAGATTGACGTTTCGTTTATTTCAAACAAAGGCGAGATAGTCGTTTGTCAAAACGGAGCGGGAGTTGATTTTTCCGAACAAAAAGCAAAAGAAATACTTCTTGAAAATGAGATAGAGATCTTAATCAATCTAAATAGCGGCGAGGTTTGCTCAACCGCTTGGGGTTGCGACCTTACGTATGACTACGTTAAGATAAACGGAGACTATAGAACTTAAAAAAAACATAAGGACGGTAATTAAATGGAGCTTTCTAACTTTGAACGCGCAAACATCTTGACACAGGCTTTGCCGTATATACAAAGATACTACAACAAAACCGTCGTTATTAAATACGGCGGAAACGCCATGATTAACGAGGATTTAAAACAACAGGTTATGGAGGACATCGTTCTTTTGTCGCTTGTCGGCGTTAAAGTCGTGCTTGTCCACGGGGGAGGCCCCGAGATTACCGAGCAACTTAATCTTGTTGGGAAAAAAACCGAGTTTGTAGACGGGCTTCGCGTAACCGACGCCGAAACCGCCGAAATAGTCCAGATGGTTCTTGCCGGAAAGATTAACAAAAGTCTTGTTAACCTTCTTCAAACAAAAGGCGGAACGGCTATGGGAATTTCGGGTATAGACAGCCATATGATTAAAGCAACTCAAAAAGACGAGCGGTTGGGATTTGTCGGCAAGATATGCGACGTTAACATAAAACCGATAATCGACCTTTTGGACAAAGGTTATATCCCTGTCGTGTCGACGCTTGGATGTGACGAAAGCGGAAACGTTTATAACATAAACGCAGACACGGCGGCGGCATATATAGCCGGAGCGATGAAAGCCGAAAACCTTATAACGATGACCGACATCGCCGGAATACTTCGCGACAAAGACGACCCGTCCTCCCTCATACCGAAGATCGACACAAAACAGGCGGTAGAGCTTTTTAACACAGGCATAATCTCGGGCGGAATGATACCAAAGGTTGAATGTTGTATCGAAGCTATAGGCAGAGGGGTTAAACAGGTTATCATTATGGACGGACGTGTTCCCCACGCTCTTTTAATCGAGATGTTGACCGACGAAGGAGCGGGAACGCTTATAGTCGACAGGTTAAACCAAACACACGAGGAATAAATAAATTATGAATAATATAAAAGACAAAGATAAGCAGTTTATAGCCGATACCTACGCAAGGTTTGATGTTTTAATTAAAAGCGGAAAAGGTTCGCTTTGCTACGACGAAAACGGCAAAGAGTACATAGATCTTACAACCGGAATTGGTGTAAACGCTTTCGGGTTTTGCGACGACGTTTGGAAAACCGCCGTAACAGAACAATTAGATAAACTTCAGCATATCTCAAACCTATATTACACTGAACCTTGTGTGGCTCTTGCCGAAAAGTTAATTGGAAAAACCGAACATCTTAAAAAAGTTTTTTTCTCTAACTCGGGGCTTGAGGCAAACGAATGTGCAATTAAAGCCGCAAGAAAATACGCCGCCGACAAAAAAGGCGACGATTGTTATAAAATTATAACGTTAAAGGACAGCTTCCACGGCCGAAGCATAACAACGCTTGCCGCAACGGGACAAGATAGTTTTCACAAAGATTTCTTGCCGTTAACCGATGGGTTTATATATGTGAACGCGGACGATATAGACGGATTAAAAAAGGCGGTTAGCGAAAACAAGGTAGCGGCCGTTATGTTTGAGACGGTTCAAGGCGAGGGCGGAGTTCACACGTTGTCGAGCGCTTTTGTAGACGAAATTCAAAAACTTCAACAACAAGACATCGTTTTGATAGCGGACGAAGTTCAAACAGGAAACGGAAGAACAGGGAAATATTTCGCATATATGCATTTTGGAATACAGCCCGACATAGTTACAACCGCAAAAGGTCTGGGCGGCGGGCTTCCTATCGGGGCAACGCTTTTTTCTGACAAAACCAAAGACGTTTTAACCAAAGGAACCCACGGTTCAACGTTTGGAGCAAACCCCGTTGCTTGTGCCGGGGCTTTAAGCATTGTCGAGCGAATAGACGAAAGTTTAATGTTAAAAGTAAACGAGAAATCAAACTTTATTAAAGACAGCCTTTGCGACGTAAGCGGAGTTAAAAGCATTAGCGGAATGGGGCTTATGCTTGGGGTCGAAACCGAGAAAAACGCCGACGAGATAGTTAAACAATGTATGGAACAAGGGGTTCTTATAATAAAAGCAAAAGCAAAACTTCGGCTTCTTCCGGCGCTTAATATACCGTTTGAACAGCTTGAAAAGGCGATTGCAGTTGTTAAAAAAGCAATAGAAAGTTAATTTATAATTCGTAATTCGTAATTCGTAATTCGTAATTCGTAATTTAGGTGTCGCCTTCGGCGATAAATATTGAAAAAATAATTATAATTTCAGGAGAAAATAATGTTTAAAGGAAAAAGCTTACTAAAACTTCTTGACCATTCGGCGGGGGAAATTGAATATCTAATTGACATTGCGATAAAATTAAAAGCCGAAAAGAAATCAGGAATAGCGCATAAAACCCACGAGGGCAAAAACATTGCACTAATCTTTGAAAAGGCGAGCACAAGAACGCGCTGTAGCTTCGAGGTTGCGGCGTTTGATCTCGGTATGCATTCGACATACCTTGACCCTGTGTCAAGCCAGATAGGCAAAAAAGAAAGCATAGCAGACACGGCGAGGGTTCTCGGCCGTCTTTATGACGGGATTGAATATCGCGGTTTTTCACAAGAAATAGTCGAACAACTTGCAAAATATGCCGGTGTACCCGTTTGGAACGGACTTACAAACGAGTTTCATCCAACGCAGATTTTAGCCGATTTTATGACTATTAAAGAGCATTTCGGTAAACTTAAAGGAATTAAACTTGTTTATATGGGCGATGCGCGCTATAACATGGGCAACTCGCTCATGGTTGGGGCGGCAAAGATGGGTATGGAGTTTGTCGCGTGTGCTCCGAAAAAGTATTTCCCCGATAATTCGTTGATCGAACAATGTCAAACGATAGCAAGCGAAACGGGTGCGACGCTTAGTTTTTTAGAAGATGTGAGCGAAGCGACAAAAAACGCCGACGTTATATACACCGACGTTTGGGTTTCTATGGGGGAACCTATCGAGGTTTGGGAAGAAAGAATAAACGAACTTTCGCCTTATCAAGTTAACTCGAACGTTATGGAAAACGCGGGACAAAACGCAGTTTTCATGCATTGTTTGCCGGCGTTCCATGACCTTAACACAACGATAGGAAAAGAGATGGGCGAGCAGTTTAATCGAGACAGCATGGAGGTTTCAAACGAGGTGTTTGAAAGCGAACAATCAATTGTTTTTGACCAAGCGGAAAACAGAATGCACACCATCAAAGCGGTTATGCAACAAAGTTTATAGAAAAAGCAAACGCCCCGAAAAGGGGCGTTTTTTGTTTCAAAACCAATACGCAACATTTTAAAATTTATTTTGTTCGTTTTATCTTT
>CAYJJR010000053.1:0-14987 GCA_964370565.1 uncultured Oscillospiraceae bacterium
TAACCTAAAATCCGACACAAAACACGATTTCGGTGGTGATATAATACCCGATATGCTAAATTCCGGCGAAAAAATCTTTACATATACCTTTTCGGGGTATTGGAAAGATGTTGGAACAATCGAAAGCCTTTGGGAAGCAAACATGGATTTAATCAACCCGAATGAACCGTTTGACCTTTGGTTTACTCAACAAAAGGTATACTCGAAAAACGACGTTTTATCTCCACATTTTGTTTCAAACGACGCGGTTATCGAAAACTCGATAATCTCGGAGGGTTGCAGAATTTGCGGAGAGATCGACTTCTCGGTGTTGTTCACAAACGTTGTGGTTCAAAAAGGCGCGAAAGTTGAATACAGCATTATTATGCCGGGCGCGGTTATCGAAGAAGGCGCAACGGTCCAGTATGCAATAGTCGCGGAAAACACCGTCGTTAAAAAGGGAGCAACAATTGGCGGAAAACCGGAAAGCGCACCCGACCTTGACAAATGGGGGGTTGCGGTTGTTGGCGCAAACATCGTTATCGAGGAAAAAGAGAACATTCCGCCAAACTCGATGATCTATGCAGACAAAAGAAACAACGGAGGTTTGAGATGACTACAAACAAAGCTATGGCAATAATCTTTGCCAACATGCATGACGATGCGGTTGCGGAACTAACCGCGGTTCGCTCTATGGCGGCGCTTCCGTTCGGTTCGAGATATCGAATGATAGACTTTGCGCTTTCGTCGCTTGTCAACGCAAACGTGACTAAAGTTGCGGTTATCGCGAGAAGAAACTACCATTCGTTGATGGACCATCTCGGAACAGGGCGCGCATACGACCTTTCGAGAAAGATTTCGGGAATTTCGCTTTTCCCGCCATACAGCGAAGCGGACAGCAACAAATCTATCTACCACGGAAAGATAGGAGCACTTCGCGAAGTAGTTGTGTATCTCAAAAAATCCTATCCGCCATATGTAATTATGATGGACTGTGACCATGTCCATGCAATTGACTTTAACGTGATGCTTGACAAACACATCGAATCACAAGCCGATATTTCGGTAATCTCAAGAGTTTTCGCAAAAGGCGACACGGCGTCGACCGACACGCTTATAATTAAACAAGACGAAAACTGCCGTGTTAACGAAGTTGCGTTTAATCCTAACCCCGAAGAGGGAGATTTCGCAAGCATGGGTATCTTTATCATGTCGCGCGAACTTTTGATTTCAATAATCGAGGAAGCCACAATCGAGATGAGAAGTTATTTTGAAAGCGACGTTCTTCCGAAAAAACTTTCAACACTCAACGTCACAAATATTGCATACGACGGCTATTCAAGCTCGATAGCAAGCATAAAAGGATACTTTAAGGCTTCTATGGATCTTTTGAATTTTGATAACCTCTCTAAGCTTTTTGACAGGTCTCGCCCGGTATTTACCAAAGTTCGAGACGAAGCGCCCGTTCGATATGGCGTCGGTTCAAAAAGCAACAACAACCTTGTTGCGGACGGTTGTGTTATAGAAGGACAGGTTGAAAACAGCGTGTTGTTCAGGGGCGTTTACGTTGAAAAAGGCGCGGTTGTCAAAGATTCTATTCTTATGCAAGACAGCATAATAAGAAAAGGCGTTAAGGTTGAACATGTCATAACCGACAAAGGTGTTGAGATAACGGAAAACAGCGACCTTAAAGGCAACATTAACTATCCTATCTATATCAAGAAAAATTCGGTAATTTAGTATCGAAAAGCGTAAAGCTTTATCGTTAAAATAGCAACTTAATTTAAAGGGGGTTTATTTGGCTATGGAACAAGATAAGAAAACAAAAGCCGCAAAAGAAACTGCGGCTGAAGCAAAACCAAAAACTACGAAAAAAGCAACAGCCGAAGAAAAAGCTGTGAAAAAGACGACCGCCGCAAAAAAGACGACAAAGTCTGTGGCAAAAACGACAACCGAAGCACCGAAGAAACCTGTTGCTCCAAAAGCGGCCGCAAAAAAAGCGCCGACTAAAAAAGCCGCAGCGGTTAAAAAAACCGAAGTTTCCGAAACGACTAAAGCCGAACAAGCTAAAGCCGAACAAGCTAAAGCCGAGCAAGCTAAAGCCGAACAAGCTAAAGCAGAGCAAGCTAAAGCAGAACAAGCTAAAGCCGAGCAAGAGAAAAAAATAAAAGCTTTGTTTGTCGCAAGCGAGTGCTATCCGTTTATCGTTACGGGTGGGCTGGGCGACGTTGCGGGCGCTTTACCTAAATCGCTTGTGTCGTCTGAGATCGCCATGAGCGTTGTTGTTCCGCTTTATTCCGACATACCGGAAAAATACCGCGCCGGAATGGAGTTTTTACAAAGCTTCGAGGTTTCTGTTGCTTGGAGAAGCCAATATTGCGGTGTCTTTAAACTTGTGCGCGACAACGTTACATACTATTTTTTGGACAACGAGTTTTACTTTAAAAGAAAAGGCATCTACGGGTTCTACGACGACGCCGAAAGATTTGCATTTTTCAGCAGAGCGGTTCTCGAGATGATCTGCCGCGTTCCCGAATGCGAGTTTGATATCATCCACGCCAACGACTGGCAATCGGCGCTTATCAACACATATGTGAACTTATACTATCGAAACGTTCCGAAGCTCGCCGGGGTTAAAACGTTGTTCACGATACACAATATACAATACCAAGGCAAATACGGAACAGAACTTTTGACCGAAATTTTGGGGATTGGCCCTAACGATTCACATCTAATCGAGCTTGGCGGTTGCGTTAACTTTATGAAGGGCGCAATAACCTGTTCCGACAAGGTCAACACCGTTTCGCCGACATACGCGAATGAGATTTTAGATCCTTGGTTCTCCCACGGCCTTGACGGGGTTCTTTTGCAACATCGTCACAAACTTTGCGGAATACTCAACGGAATTGACTATGAGGTTTACAATCCGCAAAACGACAGGCTAATAGCAAAAACTTTCTCGTCAAACGACGTTAGCGGAAAATATGCTTGTAAACAAGCGTTGGTTAACAAGTTTGGCTTCGAGGATAAAGACGCGCCTGTGCTTGGAATAGTTTCAAGACTTGTTGCACACAAAGGTTTCGACCTTGTTAAACATGTGCTTGAATATATACTTTTAAGTGGAATAAACGTCGTTATTCTCGGCAGCGGAGACAAGGCATATGAAAATTGTTTCAATGACTTTGCTTCGCGCTATCCCGGAAAAATAGGGGTTTACATCGGGTTCGACCCGCATCTTGCACGCGAGATATACGCCGGAAGCGACCTGTTTTTGATGCCGTCAAAATCGGAACCTTGTGGCCTAGCCCAGATGATTTCGGTTAGATACGGAACGATACCAATAGTGCGCGAGACGGGCGGTCTTTCGGATTCTATAACCGATTGTAGCTTAGGGGACGGAAACGGATTTACGTTCAAAAGCTACAACGCCCACGATATGTTGGACGCTTGCTTAAGGGCAAAAGCCGTCTTTGACGACAAACAAAACTTTAACAAACTTGTACAACACGCGATGAGCTGTGATTTCAGTTGGGACAGCGCGGCGGAAAAATACAAATGGCTCTATAAAGAGATGGTTGAGCTTTGGTAGAAAACGCAAATAGGGCGAGGGCTTAAAACCCTTGCCCTATAGTTTGTTAAAAACCATATAGCAAAAAGGGGTTATTATGGACGAAAAAAATCTTCATAAAAATCACAGAGAGCGAACCAAGAAACGCTTTTTAAACGGTGGGCTTTCGGGTTTTGAACCGCACAACGTCTTGGAGCTTATTTTGTTCTATGCCATTCCGCGCGTCGACGTAAACGACACAGCACATCGTTTGATAAAGGAATTCGGAAGTTTCGAGGGTGTCTTGGAAGCGGATTATGAATGCCTTGTTAAAGTTAAAGGCGTCGGAGAGAACTCCGCTACCCTTATAAAACTTATGCTTGAAAGCTATCGTTATTACGAGAAGCAAAAAAACAAACAGGGTTTCACGGTCAATTCTACGGCGGCGGCAATTTCTTTTGCGCGTTCTCTTTTTGTTGGGGAGAAATCCGAAAAATGTTACATAATATGTTTCGACAGCTCGCTTAAAAAAACAAACTGCGTCAAGATTTCACAAGGCAGCATAAACGCCACAGACATCTCGATTAGACGAATAGTCGAAATAGCAACGGCAAACGGTGCAACCTCGATTATGCTTGTGCACAACCACCCCTTTGGAACGTCGTCCCCGACCAAAGAGGACATAGCAACAACAAGAAAGATATTTAGGACGCTTGAACCTATCGGAATTGAACTTGTCGACCATATAGTCGTCTCGCCAAAAGACGCAATTTCGATGGCGGATTGTGGAATTTTTTATGATTTTAAGCAATCTTACAGCAAGTTGTAGACAAAGATTACAGACGCCGCGGCAAAGCGACCTGTCAAAGTTGTATTATACGACATCTAATACAGCTTAACAAATAAAAAAATTAATAATTTTTAGACGTTTTTTAATAGAAAAAATCTTAAAGTTCTGTTATAATATTTAATGCGTTTGATTAGTAAGTTATTTTATATAAACAAAATAAATAAGTTAAGGAGAGCTAGAAAACTATGGCACAAAAATACGTATACCTGTTTTCCGAAGGCAACGGAAAGATGAAAGAACTTCTTGGGGGAAAAGGTGCAAACCTCGCCGAGATGACAAGTCTTGGAATGCCTGTTCCACAGGGTTTCACCGTTTCAACCGAAGCTTGCACACGTTATTATGATGACAAAGAAAAAATTGCAGACGACATCCAAGGCGAGATCCTCGAGTATCTCACAAAGATGGAAGAGATAACAAACAAAAAATTTGGTGACATCGACAATCCTTTGCTTGTGTCGGTTCGTTCGGGATCAAGAGCGTCTATGCCCGGAATGATGGACACAATTTTGAACCTCGGCATCAACGACCAAGTTGTTGACGGCGTTACAAAACTCACGGGCAACGAAAGATTTGCATATGACAGCTATCGCCGTTTTATCCAGATGTATTCCGATGTTGTTATGGGTGTTTCCAAAAAGCTTTTTGAAGAGATTATAGATGAACTCAAAGAGAAAAAAGGCGTAACGGAAGATACTGACCTTGACGCAAATGATCTTAAAAACATGGTTCAAATTTTCAAAGATTTCTACAAAAAAAATACGGGTAGCGATTTCCCGCAAGACCCGAAACTTCAACTCATGGGCGCTATCGAAGCCGTGTTTAAAAGTTGGAACAACGAAAGAGCTGTTTTCTATCGCCGCATGAATGATATCCCAAGCACTTGGGGAACAGCGGTTAACGTTCAATCGATGGTTTTCGGAAACATGGGCGACGATTGCGGAACCGGCGTTGCGTTCACGCGTGACCCGTCGACCGGCAAAAAAGAACTCTACGGCGAATTCCTCATGAACGCACAGGGCGAAGACGTTGTTGCCGGAGTTCGCACACCGATGCCAATCTCTAACCTTAAAGAAACAAACGAAGAAGTTTATAATCAATTTGTTGAGATAGCAAACAGACTTGAAAACCACTATAAAGATATGCAAGACATGGAGTTTACTATCGAAAAAGGTAAACTATACATGCTTCAAACGAGAAGCGGAAAAAGAACCGCTTTCGCGGCGCTTAAAGTTGCTTGCGACCTCGTGGAAGAAGGCATGATTTCAAAACAAGACGCGGTTGCTATGGTAGACCCGAAACAGCTCGACGCTCTTTTACATCCCCAGTTTGAAGCAAAAGCTCTTAAAGCGGCAGAAGTTGCCGGAAACGCGCTTCCCGCGTCACCGGGCGCTGCTTGCGGAAAAGTTGTGTTCACCGCTGACGAGGCTGTTGAATATTCAAACAACGGCGACAAAGTTATACTTGTTCGCCTTGAAACCTCTCCCGAAGATATCGAAGGCATGCACGTTTCGGAAGGCATCTTGACGGCAAGGGGCGGCATGACAAGCCATGCGGCTGTTGTTGCAAGGGGTATGGGAACTTGTTGTGTTTCGGGTTGCGGCGAAGTTCGCATAAACGAAGAAGCCGGATATTTTGAGCTTTCGGGCAAAAAAGTTAACCGTGGAGATTTTATCTCGCTTGACGGTTCAACAGGAAACATCTATCTTTCGGCTCTTCCTACCGTTGAAGCAGAACTCACGGGAGATTTCGGACGTTTCATGGAATGGGCAGACGAAATTCGCACCATGAAAGTTCGCGCAAACGCAGACACTCCGGACGACGCGGCGCAAGCTTTCCGTTTTGGCGCAGAGGGCGTTGGCCTTTGCCGAACCGAGCACATGTTCTTTGAAGCAGACCGTATCAAAGCAATGCGTGAGATGATTCTTTCCAAAACAAGCGAACAAAGAACCAAAGCTCTTGACAAACTTCTTCCGATGCAACGCGGAGATTTCGAGGGCATATACAAAGCTATGAACGGTTGCCCCGTAACCATTCGTTTCCTCGACCCGCCCCTCCACGAGTTCCTCCCAACCGCACAAGACGACATAGTCGCTCTTGCAAAAGAGATGGGCCTTGCTGTTTCGGAAATCGAAGCGGTTATCTCGGAACTCCACGAGTTCAACCCGATGATGGGACACAGGGGTTGCCGTCTTTCGGTCAGCTATCCCGAAATTGCAAAGATGCAAACAACCGCGGTTATCGAGGCGGCTATCAACGTTATGAAATCGACAAAATTAAACGTTGTTCCCGAAATCATGATACCGCTTGTCGGCGACCTTAACGAACTTAAATTTGTTAAAAACATCGTGGTTACAACTGCGGACGCAATTATCGCAAATTCCGGCGCAAGCCTTGAATACACCGTTGGAACGATGATCGAGATCCCACGTGCAACGCTTATAGCGGACGAAATTGCACAAGAAGCAGATTTCTTCAGCTTCGGAACCAACGACTTGACACAGATGACGTATGGTTTCTCGCGCGACGACGCCGGAAAGTTCCTCGCCGATTACTATGCAAACAAAGTGTATGAAAACGACCCGTTCGTTAAACTCGACCAAGTCGGCGTCGGCAAACTTGTCAAGATGTCGTGTGAACTCGGAAGAAAAGCAAAACCCGGAATTAAACTCGGAGTTTGTGGCGAACACGGCGGAGACCCGTCGTCGGTTGAATTTTTCTTCAACGCCGGTTTAGATTACGTTTCGTGTTCTCCGTTCCGCGTGCCAATCGCGCGCCTTGCGGCAGCTCAAGCAGAGCTTAAAAACCCAAGAAAATAAGATAAGAATTAATCATGAAATCCCCCGCCGATGGCGGGGGATTTCATTTTACTATCTATTAAATTTAAAGCTGTTGTACGCTTTTGTTAAACTGTTCGATAAGCTCGTCAAGTTTGCTAGCTTGTTTCGGTATGTTGGTCCAATACTCGTCGTCATACCATTGGGCGTTAAGCTCGTCGCTCGTCTTGCCTTGTTGTTCCACCCATGTGTAGTATTTAAGGTTGTGAACCGCTTTTCTGTCATAGTATCCGAGTTCTTTTATATAATCAATTCCGATACCTTTGAAATAACGTTCTAACGCTCCGTGGGCGTCAAACTCGGTGAACGGTCCGCGTTGTTCGTTTAGTTCTTCAAGTCTGCTTTTGTACATGTCCATCGAATCGGTTAAAACGGTTACAACAACGTCGTCTTTTGTGAGTTCAAAATATTTCGCGAATTTAATAGCCGAAACTATGTTGGCGGCGCCCGAGATACCTATTAAATCAAGACTGTTGATAACGTCTTGTGAAACACCTTCTTTTTTAAGTTTTTCTATCCCTGCTTTTTCATTAAACATACGTATCCAGTTCATTGGGATCTCGTCGTCTATAGCAACCGCAACGTCGGTATTCTTGACGTTGTGTACCCACGGTATATGTTTGTCGCCAATGCCTTCAATTCTGTGTTCGCCAAAACCGTTGTTAAAGATAGTCGGGCATTGAAGCGCTTCACTTACAACTATTTTGGATTTCGGGAATTTTTTCTTGAGATAATCCCCGGCGGCAAGCGTTCCGCCCGAACCTGTCGACGAAACGTAACCGGCAAAGTTTCCGTTTTCGCCCATCTCTTTTAGAACAACTTCTTCGATAGCGCTTGCGGTAACTTCGTGGTGCCAAAGATAGTTTCCAAACTCCTCGAATTGGTTAAAGATCATAAGATCATCGCCCGAGTTGCGAAGTTCGTGGCATTTATCGAAGATCTCTTTAACGTTGCTTTCGGTTCCGGGGGTTTTGATAGTTTCTCCCGCGACCGTCTCAAGCCATTCAAAACGCTCTTTGCTCATGCCTTCCGGAAGAATTGCTATCGACTCACACGCGAGAAGCGCGCTGTCGTACGCTCCGCCGCGGCAATAGTTTCCGGTTGACGGCCAGACGGATTTTGTCGTAGTAGGGTCAAACTGTCCCGTAACAAGGCGCGGAACAAGGCAACCGAACGCCGCCCCAACTTTGTGTGCGCCTGTTGGGAAATATCGGCCGACAATCGCAACCACTTTCGCGTCTACGCCGGTTATCTCTTTGGGCAAGCTTATATAATTAACGCCCGAAAAACCGCCGCCTTTTTCACACGGTTCGTTGTGCCAGTTAATTCTAAAAAGGTTGGTTGGGTTAACGTCCCAAAGACCAATGTCTTTAAGTTTTTGTTTAGTTTCGTCGCTTATAAGTTCGGGGTTTTTCATCTGTGCAAACGTCGGTATGATAATACCTTGTTCTTTTGCACGTTTGATTGATTTTTTAAGAATTTCGGGGTTAATCGTAAGGTCGATAAGATTAAATTCTTTTTTGCCGCTCATGTTTTTTTGCTTCCTCTCTCGTTTTATTGTGACTCTTTTAATTTTAACATGTATTTTAAAAAAGTAAAGGTTTTGAAAATATATCGGTGTGGATAAAAGCGTTGATTAACTATTTAGATATCTCCCCCGCCAAAGGCGGGGGAGATATCTAAAAAAACTCTTTTTTTCACTCCCAAATATATCGCAACAAAAAGGATGGGTGTAAACTTCGGCATCATCAAAAGAGCAAGAGCTAAGCCTTGCCCTACAATCGGGCAACCACAATACCACGGCCGTCCATTTAAAATAACGTGTGTATTATTACGTTTTAACCATCGACGCCAGAATATCGACCGCGCGTTTAAATTGGACATCTCCGTCTTCGGTTGGGCTGTCGCTACGCACAAATCCCTCGAATGCATCGATCTCAAAGCTTGGGATTACGCCTATCTCGTCGATAGTTTCGCCTGTGGAGGTCAAAAATCTTCCGACCGTAAGGTAGATACCGGAACCGTCCGCAAATTCAAAAACTTGGCTGTATTTTCCTTGTCCCGCCGTCGTGTTCCCGATGATTTCACATGACGTTGCGGAATCCTTAAGCGTTTGGGCAAAAACTTCGGCATATCCCGTTGTCTGTTTATTTACAAGCACGACAAGAGGCAACGCCAACACCGTTTCGTCCGAAGTTGAAAGCGCGCGAACCTCGTTGTTTTTAAACTCGGCGGTGATTGTTTTGCCGGCAGGCAACAACATGTTGGCCATCTCGGCAATAGCGTTAAAACTGTTTCCGCCGTCGGTGTCGCGAACGTCGATTATAAGCCCGTCCGCCGCTTTGGAACGTGCAGATAGAACTTCATATTCAAACTGTGCAATCGCCGTGTCGTTGAAATGGTTGATGCTTATGTAATATAAGTTGTCGTCGCGTAAAAAACCGTTTACCGACTCGGCGTCGAAAGAGGTTTGCGCAAGATCAACCGTGTATTCGACCGCGTCTCGGCGATAGGTTACCGAAACCCTTGTGCCCTCAACGCCGTAGAGATAGTCGTTGGCCTCCTCGAAAGGAATATCGGTTACCGATATTCCGGCTATCTCGACTATCGTATCCCCAACAACAAGTCCGGCTTGTGCCGCCGGAGAGTTTTCGATTACCCTGTTAATGTTAATATATCCGTCGGACGCCGGCAAACATTCAAGGCCTACTGAAACTATCGTTCCGGACGATACCGCCTCGAAGTCTTCAACATCAAGCGCAGTAAGGTAGACAGTGTTCTCATCTTCTATTCCCGAGATATACCCGGCCGAAACTTCGTCAAACAATTGAGCTTCGTTTATATCGTAAAAGAAGTTTTGTCTAACAACCGTGTCTATCTCGGTTAACTTTGTGTAAAGCGTTGAACGCGTTTTGAACCCCTCGACTTTAGAGTCGAAAATTCCCATAGAAAAGATCATCGTCGCGGTGAACGTCATCGCTATTGCGATGAATATAATCGAAACCGCAACCCCAACCGTTATTCTTTTATTCATATATAAACAATGCTCCTTTTCTTTCAAGCAACTGTGTTTTGAAAATTTTTTCAAACTTATACATTTTATACATTGCCAAAGTTTGCGACGACAAGCTTTTTTGCTTGAGTCTTTCGTTGGCAATCTTTTTTTGTTAACCTGTTTTAAGCTGTGGGTATCAAATTCTATTATACTATATATGTCAACATCTGAAAAGATTAAAAAAGCACAAGGTGTGGGCATGGTGTGGATAAAGGTGTTGATTAACTTTTTTTCCACACCTAAAGTACAAATGGTTGAATTTTTAAAAGGCAAATTAATAAATTTAAGTTGAAATTAAAAACCGTTTATCGTATTCTATAATAGCAATAAAAAAACAAAGAGGATATTTTTATGGATAAGCTTCAAACCCCGAACAAGCAAACTATCGAAAAGTGGCTTTTAGACCCTACATTTTTTAAACTAAACAGGTTGGACGCAGTTTCAGACCATGTGTTTTTTGAAGATTTGCAAACACTGGAGCAAAACGACAAAACGCTTTATAAAAGTTTAAACGGTGTTTGGAAGATGAGATTTTCAAAAAATCTCGAAAACTCCCCGACCGATTTTTACAAAACCGATTTCGATGTCTCGGATTTTGACACGATAAACGTTCCGGCACATGTGGAAACAGAAGGTTTTGACAAGATACAATATGCAAACACAAACTATCCGTGGGACGGAAGAAAATTTTTGCGCCCCCCTGTCATAGACCTTGAAAACAACGCAGTTATGAGCTACGTAACGTTTTTTGACCTACCCGAAAAATTTTCCGACAAAACAGTTTGTATCAACCTTAACGGAGTTGAACAGGCGTTTTGTATTTGGCTTAACGGCGAGTTTATCGGATATTCCGAGGATAGCTTTACCCCGTCGCATTTTGATTTGACAAAACATATCAAACCATTAAACAACAAACTTTCTGTTCAAGTGTACAAGCGAAGCAGCGCCGCTTGGATTGAAGACCAAGATTTCTTTAGGTTTTCGGGGATATTCCGCGATGTTGTTTTGTATGCAAAACCCAAAATCCACATAGAGGATCTTTGGGTTAAACAAAACGTAGCGGACGACCTTAATTCGGCAACAGCAGAGATCAATATCAAGGTTTCGGGAACAAACGACCCGAATATTATGCTTGAGCTTTTTGATATGAGCGGCGGTTTGGTTTTTAAAGAGACCCCGAAATTTCGCTTTGAAACGCAACCCAAAAAAGAAAAAAGCGAAAACGACATTGAATATTTTGTCGCGGATAAGATAACGCTTGACGACGTAAAACTTTGGGATATAAGCAAACCTTATCTATACGATTTAAGGCTAACCGTTAAAGACGACCAACAAAACGTTACGGAATGTGTCTCGCAAGCGATAGGGTTTAGGCGTTTTGAAATTAAAGACAGCGTCATGTACCTAAACAAAGAGCGCATTATTATAAACGGCGTCAACCGCCACGAATGGCACCCGCGAAAGGGCAGGGCAATTGGCGAACGCGAGATGCTAGCCGACCTTGATATATTAAAGAAAAACAACATCACCGCCGTTAGAACAAGCCATTATCCCAACCAAACGCTGTGGTATCATCTTTGCGACCAAAACGGAATTGCTTTGATGGACGAGACAAACCTTGAAAGCCATGGTTCTTGGCAAAAACAAGGTTTATGCGAGCCCTCGTGGAACGTTCCGGCTAACTTCCCCGAATGGCGCGACTGTGTAATCGACAGGGCGGTTTCTATGTTCGAGCGCGACAAAAACCATCCGTCAATTTTGTGGTGGTCGTGCGGAAACGAGGCGTATGCCGGCGAATGTATAACCGCAATGGGCGACTATTTCAGACGTAAAGACGACACAAGGGTTGTCCATTACGAGGGCAGTTTTTGGAACAGAGATTATGACGACATAAGCGACGTCGAAAGCCGAATGTATGCCTTCCCCGACGCTATCGAGGAATACCTTAAAACGGACGGTAAAAAACCGTTTTTGTCATGTGAATATATGCACAACATGGGCAATTCTCTGGGAGGCATGGAAAGTTACATTAAACTTGTAGACACCTATAAAAGTTGCCAAGGCGGTTTTATTTGGGACCTTATCGACCAAGCGATGTATGTCGAAAAGAACGGCAAAGAGGTGCTTTGCTATGGCGGAGATTTTGCCGACCGCCCATCTGACTATAACTTTAGCGGAAACGGCATAATTGCGGCGGACAGAACCGAAAAGCCGGCAATGAGCGAGGTTAAATATTGGTATAGCTCTAAAGAGCAAAGGGAGTTGCACGACCGCGAAAATCAAAAGGCGTTTGAACAAAAGGAAAAGTTTATCGAGATAGATAACTCTAAAAGTTTTGAACTTGTCGAGGGAGATGTTCATTTTGGCGTCGTTGGCGAGAATTTCGAGGTTCTTTTTTCGCATGTGCGCGGCGGCCCCGTGTCGCTTGTATATGGCGGTTACGAATGGTTATACCGTGAGACAAAACCTATATTGCACAGGGCGCCAACAGAGAACGACACAGCAAACGGTTTTTTGCAAAAAAGCGGAATATTAAAGACGGCGGATTTATACAGCGCCGTTTCAAAACCCGTAATTGACAAAAGCAAAAAAGACGAAGTTTCGGTTTCGTACACTTATAACACGCTCGGTGTCACAAACACATATGTTAAATATACCGTGTACAAAGACGGCACAATCAAGGTTGACGTTAAACTTGCAGGAACCGAAAAGCTTCCGTCACTCTCGCTTTTCGGTTTAGAGTTTATAACACAGGATAAAATAAAAAGCTATACCTATAAAGGGTATAGCGGGGAAACATATCCCGACCGGTATAAAGGCGGCGTATATGGATACCACACCGAAACGACAAAGCTTCCAAACTACCTTGTGCCACAAGAATGCGGTTGCCACGTATACAGCAAGTTTTTCAAGCTGCACGCTAACGACGGCAGAAGTTTGACGTTTGTTCCGAACGACGAGAGCTTTCATTTTTCCGTGCTCCCAAACTCGACAAGCGAGCTTGAAAGCGCGACCCACCAAAACGAACTTCCCGAGTTCAACCGCACGTTTGTGCGCATAATGTCAAAGATGCGCGGAGTCGGGGGGATTGACACGTGGGGCGCCGACGTCGAAAGCGAATATCACATTTCCGCGAAACAAGATATAACGCTTAGTTTTTATATAAAAGGGAATTAAAACAGCATTTTTTTACAAACGAAAAGCCCCGATTAATCGGGGCTTCTTTTTTAGCATATTTTTTTGTCCTATAGTCTATTTGTTTCCTAGCGGTCGATACGGCGTTCTTCTGCTTTGTCCGCAAGCGATTTAAGCGTTGCTTGTGGGTCTTTGCATTTAGCAAGCATAATCATAGCCGCTATAACATACGGTTTGAAGCTAGCTTCTTTGTAAAGAGGCACACGATAACGATCGAACACCGAAGCTTCAACCTCGCCTTGTTCACACGAAACGCCTGTGATGTCTGCCGGCAGGCAGTGCATGTAAAGGGCTTTTCCGTCTTTGGTTGTTTTCATAAGTTGCTCTGTGCATTCCCAATCTTTGTGTTTTGCGTTTTGCGCGAGAAGTTCTTTTTCAAGAGCTTTTATGCCGGCTTCGTCGCCGTTGCCGTAAAGCTCGGTTCTTTTTTCCATAGCCGCAAACGGTGCCCAACTTTTTGGATAAACGATGTCTGCGCCGGCGAAAGCTTCCGCCATCGAGTTTGTTTTGTGGAACGAGCCGCCTGTTTTCTCTGCGTTTGCTTTAGCAACCGCTTCGACTTCCGGCATAACTTCATAGCCTTCGGGGTGAGCCAAAACGACTTCCATTCCGAAACGCGTCATAAGACCTATGATACCTTGTGGAACCGAAAGAGGTTTACCGTATGACGGGGAATATGCCCAAGTCATAGCTATCTTTTTGCCTTTAAGGTTTTCAACTCCGCCGAATTCGTTGATGATGTGCAACATGTCCGCCATGCTTTGTGTTGGATGGTCTATGTCACATTGTAAGTTAACAAGGGTTGGTTTTTGCTCTAAAACGCCGTCTTTGTGTCCTTCGGTAACTGCGTCTACAACTTCGTGCATGTATGTGTTGCCTTTGCCGATATACATATCGTCACGAATTCCGATAACGTCCGCCATGAACGAAACCATGTTAGCTGTTTCGCGAACCGTTTCGCCGTGGGCAATCTGGCTTTTTCCTTCGTCAAGGTCGGCAACCGTAAGCCCAAGAAGGTTACAAGCCGAAGCAAACGAGAAGCGAGTTCTTGTCGAGTTGTCGCGGAAGATAGAAATTCCAAGGCCGTTTTTGAAGATTTCGGTCGAGATGTTGTTTTCACGCATGTAACGAAGCGCGTCGGCAACTATGAAAAGCGCCGCAATCTCGTCGTCGGATTTTTCCCAAGTCAAGAAAAAATCCCCCTCATACATCTCTTTGAAGTTTAGTTTGTTGAGTTTGTCGATGTAGTTTTGTAATTTGTTGTCCATTGTTTTATTTCTCCTTAATTTATATATATTATATTAGATATAGCTTAAAACACAAGAAATGCTGCGTTTTTGCACAAATAAATTGATTTTACAAATTATTTAAACTTTTTTTAGATTTATTGTAAAAAACCCTCTCAGTCAATCCGAGATTGACAGCTCTCCCAAAGGGAGAGCCAAGAGGTGGGCTCTCCCTTTGGGAGAGCTCAGACTGTCGAAAAACCCTCATCAAAAAAACACACTTCGTCATTTTGCACAAGCA
>CAYJJR010000054.1:0-14659 GCA_964370565.1 uncultured Oscillospiraceae bacterium
GGGGAGGTAGAGTAGGGGCGGATACTTTATCCGCCCGCCGTAAAACAGAGATTATGGTTAGGCGGTTTAAAATACGTATTGAATACAAATATTCTCGACTTTTTTGAAAGGAACATGATAGTTTATGCGGATTGCCGAAGGTTTTAAAGATTACGAACTAATAGACGCCTCGTCGGGACAACGGTTAGAACGTTGGGGCGACGCGGTTTTAATTAGACCCGACCCACAAGCGGTTTGGAAAACGGACAAAAAAAACCCTATGTGGAAAAAGGCGGACGCTGTTTACCATCGTTCATCAAAAGGCGGGGGATATTGGGAGACAAAAAGAAAACTTCCAAGCGAATGGACGTTCCAGTGGGAAGATAAACTAAAGATGTATGTAACGCCGACAGGGTTTAAACATACGGGAGTTTTTCCGGAACAAGCGGCAAACTGGAAACTGTATCAACAGATAATAAGGGGAGCTAACCGCCCAATTAAGGTACTTAATCTTTTTGGTTATACCGGTGGCGCGACTGTAGCTTGTCTTTTGTCGGGAGCTTCGGTTTGTCATGTAGACGCAAGCAAAGGCATGGTTGCCGCGGCAAAACGAAATGTAGGTCTTTCGGGACTTTCGGAAAGTTCTGTTCGTTATATAGTGGACGATTGCGAAAAATTTGTGTCCCGAGAAATTCGCAGGGGAAACAGATACGATGCAATAATAATGGATCCTCCGTCGTATGGCAGAGGCCCTTCGGGAGAAATCTGGAAGATAGAGGACGCTATATACGATTTGGTGGTTGCGTGTAAGGGTGTTTTAAGCGATAATCCGCTTTTCTTTGCTATTAACAGCTACACAACGGGACTAGCCCCCGCAGTTATGGATTATATACTTTCATCTTGTTTAATAGGCGATTTTGGCGGAAAAGTCCAAAGCGACGAGATTGGCATATCGGTCACCGAAAGCGGGTTTGCTTTACCGTGTGGAAGCACAGCTATATATTTAGGAGAATAAAAATTGCTTGAAAGCTTAATAGAATTTAAAAATGTATCTTTTGAATACCCTTCCGAGACCGAAGGGTTGACTGTTCCGGTACTTCAAAATGTAGATTTAAAGATAAAGAGAGGCGAATTTGTCGCAGTTTTGGGTTATAACGGAAGCGGAAAGTCCACTTTAGCAAAGCTTATGAACGGGATTTTAACTCCGTCAAGTGGCGATGTTTTGGTTAAAAACATGAACACAAAACAAGAACAACAACTTTTTGATATTAGAAGAAATGTCGGAATGGTATTTCAAAATCCTGACAATCAGATAGTTGCAAGCATTGTCGAAGAAGATGTGGCGTTTGCGCTTGAGAACCTTGGCATCGAACCGCTTGAAATACGCCGACGTGTTGACGAGGCGCTTGAAACGGTTGGGCTTACCAAAAGAAAACTTGACAGCCCAAGCAGGCTTTCAGGTGGGCAAAAACAACGCGTCGCGATAGCGGGCATTATTGCGATGAACCCAAAATGTATCGTGCTTGACGAACCTACCGCAATGCTTGACCCAAAAGGCAGAAGCATGGTAATAGACTATCTGAAAAAAATCAATAAAGAACAAAACATAACAGTAGTACTTATTACACACTATATGGAAGAAACTATTGATGCCGATAGGATTTTGGTTTTAAATAAAGGAAACGTTTTTTTGGAAGGGTGTCCGAAAGAGGTTTTTATAAACAAAAAATCGCTTGAAGAGATAGGACTTTCGGTTCCGAAAGTCACAAAGCTTTGTAATGTATTGAATGAAAACGGAATTGAAATAGAAAAGGATATAATAAGCGAAACTGAATGTGTTAACAAATTGTTTAAGCTTATTGAAAGGAAATAGATGGGCGCCTGCGTAAGACTTGAAAACCTTAAATATATTTATAACCAAGGCCTTCCAAGCGAAAAGGTAGCGATTGATGGCGTTAGCTTGACTATCGACAGTGGGGAATTTGTCGGAATAATAGGACATACGGGTTCGGGGAAATCTACCCTTGTCCAACATCTAAACGGACTTTTAAAACCGACAGCGGGAAAGGTTTATATAGACGACGTCGATTTTTGGGCAAGCAAAGAAAAACTGCGTGAACTTCGATTTAAAGTAGGGCTTGTTTTCCAATATCCGGAATACCAGCTTTTTGAAGAAACGGTATATCGTGACATTGCGTTTGGTCCGTCAAACATGGGGCTTTCGGTTGGCGAAATTGACGAACGAGTTAAAGCCGCCGCAAACGCCGTTGGACTTTCGTCGGAAATTTTGGAACGTTCTCCCTTTAATCTTTCGGGGGGTCAAAAAAGAAGGGTTGCTATTGCCGGCGTGCTTGCTATGCGTCCGGAAGTTTTAATTCTCGACGAGCCGGCCTCGGGACTTGACCCAAAGGGCAGAGAAGAAGTTCTGGGATTGATAAGTGACTACCACAAAGAGATGAAAAACACGGTTCTTTTGATTTCACATTCGATGGACGATATCGCAACATACGCAAACAAGGTTGTTGTTATAAACGAGGGGAAAATATTTGATTTTGATACCGTGAAAAATATCTTTTTGAAGTCAAACGAGCTTAAAGATATGGGGCTTTCGGTTCCGTCTGTAACAAACGTTATGTTAGCGCTTGAACAAAAAGGGGTTAAGAATATCGATACTTCGGCGTTTAATACCTCGCAAGCGGCAAAAGAACTTATTAGAATTTTAAAGCTCAAATAAGGAAGGAATACTCAAACAATTGCTTAAAGATATAACTTTTGGACAATATGTTTTCGGAAAATCTTTTTTACACAGAATAGACCCGAGAATAAAGATAATTTTTACCGTGTTGTTAATAACATTATTGTTTATAGCGGTTAATGCGGTAGGGCTTACTTCGGTCACCGTTTTGACGTTTGTGCTGTATGGTGTCGCCAAGATACCGCTTAAAATGATAGTCAAAAGCTTAAAACCCATTCTACCAATTGTGGTGTTCACATCTATATTAAATATGTTTTTCATAAGCGGTGAGCCATTGGTTTCGTTTTGGGTTATAACGATAACAAAAGAGGGGCTTTTCTACGCAGTAATACTGTCAGTTAGAATTGTGGCGTTAATTTCGATAAGTTCGCTTTTGACATATACGACGTCGCCTATAGAACTTACCGACGCAATAGAGAGGCTTTTAAGTCCGTTTAAAGTTTTTAAACTTCCTGTCCATGAACTTGCGCTTATGATGACAATAGCGCTTCGTTTTATCCCAACGCTCATAGAGGAAACGGATAAGATAATGAGCGCCCAAAAATCCCGTGGAGCAAACATAGACACAGGCAGTTTGCAAAGCAGAATTAAATCGCTTATTCCGATTTTGATACCTCTTTTTGTTTCTTCGTTTAGAAGAGCCGACGAATTAGCGCTTGCTATGGAATGCCGATGTTATAAAGGTGGAGAGGGAAGAACAAGGCTTAAACAGCTTAGATTTAAAGGTGTTGATATAATAGCTGTTGTTGTGTTTATTTTGTTTTTCTCTGCGATAGTTTCGACCAACTTGTATTTTGAGGCGGTGATTTAAATCCCGAATTTTTTGTTTAACATAGCGTTTGTCGGAACGAATTATCACGGTTTTCAGATACAGCAAAACGCAAACACGGTTCAAAATGAATTTCAAAACGCTATACAAAAGATATTTAATAAACGCTTTGATATTAAGGGGTGTTCACGAACCGATAGCGGAGTCCACGCGAACTGTTACTATATTAATTCAATAATAGAGCAGGACATAACCCCGGCAAAGTTAACAAACGCCCTTAATTTTTATCTACCTATAGATATTAGAGTTTTTGAAACAACTATCGTGCCGGACGATTTCCACGCAAGATATTACGCAAAGTCTAAGAGATATGTATATTTAATATGGAACAAACGAGAGATGAACCCGTTTTTAGAGGGTAGGGCGTTACACTTTATTCCGAAGATTGAACAAGATAAAGTAAACGAAATATCGAAAATTTTTTTGGGAACACATGATTTTTTGGCATTTTGTTCGATTAAAAACGAACAACCCGACACCGTAAGGACGATATATGATATCTCGGTCAAACGTGACGGCGAGCTCGTGACTGTTTCGGTTCAAGCGGATGGGTTTTTGTACAACATGGTTAGAATAATCGTCGGCAGTTTGCTTTCCGCGTCAAGAGGAAAGCTTGACAAACAAGATATAGAAAACATAATTAAAAGCAAAAAAAGAAACGTCGCTTGCACAACAGTGCCGGCACATGGATTATATTTGGATAGAGTTTATTATGAAAAAGACGATAAACAGATTTGATGAAATTGAACAGATAAGGCGAAAAAAACGACGTAAAGTTAAGACAAGAAGGTTTTTAGGTCTGCTCGTGATAGTAACTATTGTCGCTGTCACGGTTTTAATTGTTGTTAACGTTATGGGAGAAGAAAACTATAAAAAGCTTAGAAACACGTTGTCGCTTTACATGGCGGCCGTTAGCAGATTTCCCATTACATATAACAACGCAACGCCGGAAAAGATTGACGAACTAGGGCGAGGGTTTGCGGCGTTAAACGAAGAAACGCTTATTATGTATGCGCAAAACGGCGAGATTTTTTCCGAAATAATACACGGTATGACAAGCCCTGATATTGCATCCAACGAAACAAATACGCTTTTGTTTGCGAGAGGCAGCAAGGAAGTTATATTAACTAACCATTCGTTTATCGAGAAAAAATGGTCGACCGACAATACTATAATAGACGCGGATCTCGCAAACGACGGGACGATTGCGGTGTTGAGCGACAGTGAGCGATATACCTGTGAGTTGACAGTGTATGATAATGAGACTTTAACAGAGTTGTTTACGTGGTTTGAAGCGGACGGGTTTCCTATTTCGGTTGAGATTACGCCAAACGGCAATCGCGCCGTAGTGGTTACGACGAGGCTTGAGAACTTGAAAATCGTTACAGAAGTAACCGTTATAGACCTTGACGAGGCAAAAGAGAGCAAAACTTTTTTAATAGATCAACTTCCGATAAACGTGACGGTAGGACAAAATGAAATGTATTTTGTCCAGCAAGATAAAATGTTAAAATATAATTTTAACGGAGAAGTTTTGGCGGAGTATTCTTTTTCAAATCTGCCCCTTATTAATGTTTCAAACGACAACAGTGATAACTTTGCGCTTTTATTTGGAGATAATAATATGTCTTCGATTAATTATGTTGTTGTAGTAGATAAAAATTTGAAAGAACTTACAAAAATCCCCGATATAGGGTATGTTGCGGATATGTATATAAACAGAAATGGCTTGTATATTCTTTCAAAAAACACGATAAATGAATGGTCGTTTGACGGTAAGCCACGTGATATTATTGATGTTGACTTTGGTGGGATTAATATTTTTGTTGACTTTGATATATATGTTTTTTTCCCAAACAGAATAGAAAAAATTTAATTGTTAAAAATAGTTTTAGGAGTGTGAATTATGAATTTAGGAATCGATATTGCAGTAGTTGTTATCGTTATTGTGAGCGTCATCTTTGGTTTTAAGCGTGGGCTTTTAAGCTCGCTTATATCGCTTGCGGGTTCGATAGCTTCGTTTATAGGAGCAAGCTACCTTTCGGACATCGTCTCAAGATGGGTATACGATACTTTTATATCAAGTAGGATAGTTTCAAGTATTTCGGACAATATAACCCAATCGACGGATGGCGACAGTTTTTTGAATATGCTTGAAAACAGCTCACTTGGTAACTTCATAGACATGCAAAAGGCAACAGACGCAATTGGCGGATTTTTTCAAGGGGCTTCTGACCTTGACCCAAGCGGAAATGCCGAACTTTTAGCCAACACTCTTGTTATGCCGTCGGTTGTTTCGGTTATTAATATAATAGTTTTCATACTGTTGTTAATAATATTTCTAACTTTGTGTGGTATAATTATAAAAGTCTCGGACGGCTTAAACTATGTTCCGATCATCGGTGGTCTTAACAGGTTTTTTGGCGGTGTTGTCGGGGTGTTTATCGGAGTTGTGATATGTGTTATAATTGCTACACTCGTTAATATTATAATTCCGCTTTTAAATTCGAGCGATCTTATAGAGTCTTGGATAGATAATTCGACGGTGTTCTCGATTATATACTATAACAATCCATTCAGAATGTTCTAATTTTTTATGAAAAGACGTTTGGTCAATTTTAAATTAAGATAAGGTAAATTAATATTATGATGGTATGTACAAAATGCAAAAAACGTCCGGCGGTCGTTTTTATGACCAGAATAGAGGGAGAAAAAACTATCAATGAAGGTCTTTGCCTTGTTTGTGCAAAAGAACTGGGGATAAAACCGGTTGACGATTTGATGAAAAAATTCGGAATAAGCGACGATGATCTTGAAAATTTTTCTGAACAATTTTTAACCCCCGATATTATGGGTGAAAACAACGAAGAAACAGATTTCGAGCCGGGTGGTTCGCCGGCGTTTCCTTCATTTTTGATGGGTGGCGCGTCTCCGCTTGGCGGAGGTGAGCGTTCAAAATCGCCTGAAGATAAAGAAAAAAAGAAAAAGAAAAAAGAAGACAAAGAACCGGAAGCACCAAAGCGCAAGTTTCTTGACAACTATTGCGACAACTTAACAAAAAAAGCAAAAGACGGGAAACTCGACAGAATCATCGGACGCGATAGAGAGATATATAGAACTTTACAGATTCTTTCGCGCCGCCAAAAAAACAACCCATGTTTAATCGGTGAAGCCGGCGTCGGTAAGACGGCGATTGCAGAGGGTATTGCGCTTAAAATAGTGAATAAAGAGGTTCCGCCAAGGGTTAAAGATAAAGAGATTTTCCTTTTGGATTTAACCGCACTTGTTGCAGGCACTCAGTTTAGGGGACAGTTTGAAAGCCGTGTAAAAGGTCTTATAAACGAAGTTAAAGAAGACGGTAATATAATTTTATTCATAGACGAGGTACACAACCTTACGGGAGCCGGGGACAGCGAGGGCGCAATGAACGCCGCAAATATCCTCAAACCCGCTCTTTCAAGGGGAGAGATACAGGTTATTGGCGCCACCACTTTTTCCGAATATCGTAAACATATCGAAAAAGATCAAGCGCTTGAACGACGTTTTCAACCCGTTAAGATTGAAGAACCCTCGTTTTCCGATACAATAGAGATGCTTAAAGGCATCAAAGAATATTATGAAAATCATCACCATGTAAAATACAGCAACAGCATAATCGAACTTATTGTCTCGCTTTCCGAGAGATATATAACCGACAGATTTTTGCCGGATAAAGCGATTGACCTTTTGGACGAGGCGGCGGCTTGTCGGGCGATTAGAAGCCCCGAGCTTGCAGAATACGACGAGATTTCCAAAAACAAGGCTTTGCTTGAAAAGGCAATTAAAAAAGAAGAGGACAAAGAGGACGGAGAAGAGGTAGATTTTGAACGTCTTGCGAAGATAAAAAGCGAGATTTTAAAATATGACAGCCGATTAGCGGAACTTCAAGAAACGGTTGACAACCTTCATATAACTCCCGATGATGTTGCAAAGGTGGTTGAATTGTGGACGGGCATTCCGGCCGCAAAGGTTGAGAAAGATGAATATAAAAAAGTTGCAGGGTTAAACGACTCGATTAAACAAAAGATAATCGGTCAAGATGAAGCTGTCGAGCTTGTGTCCAACGCTATTAAACGTTCAAGGGTAGGTCTTCAAAAGAGAAGACGTCCGGCATCGTTTATCTTTGTTGGGCCTACAGGGGTTGGAAAAACCGAACTGGTTAAAGTTTTGGCGGAAGAGCTTTTTGATTCGGTCGATCCGCTTATAAGACTTGACATGTCTGAGTATATGGAAAAACACGCTGTTTCAAGACTTATTGGTTCACCTCCGGGATACGTTGGATATGACGAAGCGGGGCAACTTACCGAAAAAGTCAGAAGAAAACCATATAGCGTTGTTTTGTTCGATGAGATAGAAAAAGCACACCCCGATGTCATGAACATACTTCTCCAAATTCTAGACGAGGGCAAGGTTAACGATGCCCACGGCAGAACCGTTAATTTTGAAAACACAGTAATAGTAATGACAAGCAACGCCGGTTCAAGCGACAAATCGGGAATGGCGGGGTTTGGCCAGAAGATAAGCGATATGTCAAAAGAGAAATGTCTTAAGGCATTAAACGATTTCTTGCGTCCCGAATTTTTAAGTAGAGTAGACGAGATAGTTGTTTTCAACGGACTTCCGCTTGAAAGCCTTATGAAGATAGCGTCACTCATGCTTGAAGAGATGCGCGAACCGCTGCTTGACAAAAACATCGTGCTTAAATATGACGATGAGGCTTTGAAAACGCTTGCAGAACTTAGCGACGACGGAAAATTTGGCGCAAGGGATCTTCGTAAGAATATACGAAAGAAGATAGAAGACCGAATAGCGACGTTAATCGTTGAACAAAATGAGCCGATAGCGTTAATAGAAATTTCGGCTAATGACGACGAGATAACAGTCGTAGCAAAACAATAAGTAAAGCCTACTGAATAACAAGTTATTCAGTACAAATGCTGTGCATTTGAAACAAAATACGCATTTTAAGCGTATTTTGTTGGATTATCTTGATGCTATCTGCTGAATTTTCGCCATAGGCGAAAATTCAGCAGGCATTAAGTAAATTTAATTTTATAGCAACACAAAAAAACATCCCACGAAAAATGAGGGATGTTTTTTTGTGTTTGTCTATGTCTTGTTATAATCTTTATTCTGAAATCGCCTTGTTGATGTTGCCTATCTCGTCCGAGATAACATAAGCAATGTTGTTGCTTTCAATAGCGGTTCTTGAAGTTGCGGTTATCATGTCTAAAATCTCGTTCATGTGTTCAAGGGTTTGTTCAACCGTTTGAACCTGTTTGTTGATTTTTTCGTTGATTAAGATAGATTTTTTTGCGGTTTCATTTGAAACATTTATGACTTCAGCCATTTGAACCGCCGCATCTTTAATGAACTTTGCGCCTTTTTGAACGCTTGTTATCGACTCTGTAACAAGAACGCGGCTTTCGTTTGCCGATGTCGAGCTCTTGGTTGCAAGATTTTGAACTTCTTCAGCAACGACAGCAAAACCTTTTCCGGCAGCACCTGCGCTTGCAGCTTCTATCGAGGCGTTTAAAGCAAGCAGGTTTGTTTGGAAAGCTATGTCTTCGATGTTTTTGATTATGTCAATAATCTTTTGGCTTGAAACTTCCATTTCGTTTATCGCTTCAACCGCAAGAGTCATGTTTTTGTTGTTTTTCTCGAGGATATCTACGCTGTTTGATGCCATGTTTGACGAGTCAAGCGCGACTTGTTGAGTTTCTTTAATGTCTTGAACCATTTCTTTGCTTTTGTCAGTTAGGTTTTGAACTATTGAACTTTGGTTTTCCGCGGCTGTGGTTAGGTCGTTTGACATCGAAAGCATCTGTGTTGAAGTCGATTTAAGGGTTTCCAAGCGTTGCTTGATAGTTTCAAAGATCTCTTCGATGCTTTGCGATTGTGTGCGCTGTTCTTCCATTTGATCTTCAAGTTGAAGCATAAGATTTTCGGAGGTTAACTCTTTGTCGCTTGAACTTTTTAAAAATTTAATTCCCCAGTCAAGCAGGAAATAAACAAATATTATGCTAAAGTTAAACCCGGCAAATGTTCGCGAAATATACGAGTTTGACACACCGGCGAAAAGTTGTTCGTTGAAAAAAATGTATCCGCCAACAAAGATAACATTTGTTGTTATCCAGTGTGTAACGACGGTGGTTTTAAGGTAGTATAATGCGTTGAACGTTATAACCGAGGTTATAAGAGTGAACCCGGCGATGAACTCTCCGCCGACCAGACTGAAAAACATAATTACAGAGTATTGTGCGTACGCAATAATTCTTATAGTTGTGGAGATTTTTAAAAATTTTAAAGATAATCGAACTGATAGAAGAATTAGGGCAGTGCCAATAAAAACACCTATCGCCGAGATGTATTCTTTGCCCAATAGGTTGATTATCGTGTACACAACTCCACCAACCAATAAAACTATCTGGTTGATAAAAAGAAGTTTGGATGTTTTTATAACGCCTTTTGTAGTCATTTTATTTTCCTCTTAAAATTACTTTTTTGTTACTATTATATTATTATTATAAAGTAAAATTATTAAATTTACTTTGCATAATTGTTAAAATCTGAAACGGAACCGTTAAAAACGTTTAAATCTATATATCGTTCAACACCTTTGTATCCTAAAAGTTCCCCTTTATCGGAATATTGCCAAAAAACCCAATCGCGTCCATCCGGCATAAAAGGTTTTATGTAAACGTTTCTAATCCAAATATCGTTGTTTTCATAACTTTCTGAAATATAAAGTCTGTAAGATTTTTGTGTAGCGTATATTATGGGGTCAAGACCATAGTGCTCTTTTAACATCTCGATTAAAACGTCAAGTTGTTCTTGTGTTTCTTGCTTGTTTGGAAGATTTCGTTCTTTGTCACCGTAAAACTCAATATCAATAACGGGAGGCAACATGTCTTCTGTTTTTGGAACGTGTTTAATAAAGTTTTCCGCTTGAGTTTTGCCTTCGCTGTCATAGCTAAAGAAATGGTATGCCGAAATTCTAAGCGAAGTTTTTAAAGCTTCCGAGTAGTTATATTCAAAGTCCGGGTCGACGAATGAACTTCCTTCGGTGGCTTTTATAAACGCAAAGCTTATGTCTTGATTTGAAAGAACCTCCCAGTCGATCTCTCCTTGGTAGGACGAAACGTCAACGCCAACAACGGGGTAGTCTTGTCTGTTTGGCGTAACTATGCGGATACTTCCGCCATAGATAAAAGTGGCAAACAAGCTTAAAAATAAAAGTATCGTAAAAGATAAAACCACAAAAATTCTCGGACGATTTTCTTTTTTGTTCATCTAAAAAACCTCGCTTCTGTCATTTTAATAACAAAACAAAAGACGCTAAGCCCCAAATTAATGAACCTAACGTCACATTGGTGGTGTAAGTGCCATTATAGGAACTGCTGAATAAAGTGTAAAACCGCAAAAGCCCAAAGTTACAGCGAGCCGTGGCGCGATGATTTTTATAATTTTATAAAAAAATCGTCGCAAACTAAGCGTAGTTTGCGACGAGTGGTCGGAGTGCGGGGATTCGAACCCCGGGCCTCTTGGTCCCGAACCAAGCGCGATACCAAACTTCGCCACACCCCGATATATATTGTACTCAACTGCTTGTTTGTTGGTTGCGGAACTAGGATTCGAACCCAGACAAACAGAGTCAGAGTCTGTCGTGCTACCGTTACACAATTCCGCACCACGTAAAGAATATTATACCTAAATTAAAAAAAAAGTCAATATAAAAACAATAATTTATCAAGCTTTTTAAATATATTTTTAATTTTTCGCAGTTAAACGTGGTTTTTATGTTATAATTAAAAAGTTGTGTTGTGGTCTAAATAAAAAGCAAACTGTTTTTAAACCTTTCAAAAGGTAGAAATAAATAATATCTATAACTTTTTTTAATGATTAACAAAAAGTTTAAATCACAAGCAATAAAAATATATATCAGAAAAGATTATTCGGTGTTTTAGATGAAAAAAAATATCTCAAAAATTGGGGTCGTGCCTATATATTTGGTTGCAGTGTCTTTTATAGCGCTTGCAGTTGGTTTTAGCGATAACATTCTTGCAAACTATTTTAAAGATGCATATGACGCCTCGGCGGTGCAACGCGGATTTATTGAGATTCCACGGGAACTTCCGGGGATCATAACTGTGTTTATGGTAGCGGTGTTTGCTCGGTTTGGCGATATAAGAATTGCAGCACTAGCTCAATTTGTTGCAATGGTGGGCATAGTGGCGCTTGCGGTTTGGACACCGAGTTTTTATACAATGACAGCGGTTTTGTTTGTTTTTTCTATGGGTGTGCACATGTATCTTCCTATACAAGATAGCCTTGCCCTTTCGATAATGTCAAAAGAAAAGGGCGAAAATTTAGGAACGCACATAGGCAATGTTAAAGGTGTTCAAACAGCGTTTACCCTTGTTGCTTCGCTTGTTATCTTTTTTGGTTTCAGGTTTGGTCTGCTTTCGTTTAAAACCGAAATTAAAATGGTTTTTGTAATTGCGGGTATTTGTTTTTTGTTCGCTACTTTGATACTCTTATATCTAAACAAACGAGTTAAAGCGTCGATAGTCGCGACACCAAAAGTAAAACTACGAAGGAAATACGGATATTATTATGTGCTTGCCGTTATGCATGGGGTTCAAAAACAGGTTGTTATCGTGTATGCTCCGTGGGTTATCATAGAAATATTGGGCAAGGGTGCAGATACTATGTCTGTTTTGCTAATTCTAAGTTCGGTTGCCGGAATGTTTTTTATGCCGTTTCTCGGGAAGTGTCTCGATAGGTTTGGTATACGTACAATGCTTTACGCCGACGCATGGTCGTTTATCCTTGTATATCTTGCGTTTGCATACATGACATACAACCTTTTTGTCGGCAACTTCGCCCAAACCGGAATAGCGGTTACAGTAACTTTTTTGATTTTTATTATAGATCGAATGTCGAGCCAGATGGGATTCATTAGAACGGTGTATCTTAACAGCATAGTCGAAGACAAAAACGAGCTTATGGCGACCGTTTCGTTTGGCATGTCGCTTGACCACGTTGTTTCGATAGCTTGTTCATATATAAGTGGTTTTGTATGGATGACGCTAGGACCACACTATATTTTTATATTCGCGGCGTCGCTTTCGCTTATTAACCTTTTGATTGCAAAGATTGCCCCGATTAAAGAGCAGTGATAGTTTTGGATAAGATGAAGATTGTTTTGCTTTTTCTTGCGTTTTACAACTAAATTGTTTAAAATAAAGAAGATAACAAAAAAATATTTTTAAAGGTGTATTATGCTTCAACAAAATTTAAGTTTCCACAGAAGAAATCTACATAAAATTCCCGAGATAGGAAAAGAACTTGAAAAAACTTGTAGCTATGTTCAACAACATCTACAAGGGCTTTCGTGTGAAATTTTAACTCCGGCGAAAAGCTCGATAGTAGCTTATTTTGATGTTGGCAAAAAAAACACAACGGCGTTTCGTGCCGACATGGACGCGCTTGCAATAACCGAGAAAAATGATTTTGATTTTGCCTCGACCCACAAAGGGTATATGCATGCATGTGGACACGACGGACACACGGCAACACTTTTGACGTTTGCAAAAAGAATTGACGAGATAAAGGATGGCTTGCCTAACAACATTATGCTTATCTTCCAACCGGACGAGGAGATAAACGGCGGCGCAAAACCTATATGTGACACCGGAATACTTGAAAAATATAACGTTACAAAGATATTTGCATACCATGTTTGGCCGTTTTATTCTACCGACACGATATTGTCAAGGCCAAAAGAACTTATGGCAAAAACAAGTCCTGTTTATATCGACATTGAAGGCATAAGCACACATGTTGCGAAAGCCGAAAGCGGAGCAGACGCGCTTTATTCGGCAGCGTTGTTGGTATCCAAGATGTATGAAGTCGAAAAAAACGAGGTTGCTCCCGAAATATTCCGCCTTTTGAAGTTTGGAATAATGAACTCCGGAACCGCAAACAACGCTATAAGTAACTATGCACGCATTGAGGGAACGTTAAGAACGTTTGAAAAACAAACCCATGATTTTTTTGTTCAGCGAATTAATGAAACTGCCAAAGAAATCGAGCAGTTAACGGGTTGTAAGTTTAAAATAGAGATAGGCGCAGGGTATCCCGCCGTTATAAACGATGAACAACTGTTTTCAGATGTTGTTGATTACCTCGGGGAAGATGTGATAAAAATTCTTGAGAAACCCGACATGACGGGCGAGGATTTTTCGGAGTATCTACAAAAAACAAAAGGTATGATGTTTTATGTCGGTTCGGGAAAAGACCTGGTTCCACATTTTGATAGCTTTGATTTTGATGAAAAATCTATGGCAACGGCATTTAACTTGTTTGAAAAACTTTGTTTTATGAAATGAAAAAAGGGCGGATAATCCCCGCCCTGCTAGATATTCTTTGAAACAACCAATTTAAATTGTCGCGTAAGCGACACCGACATTCCTAACTCCTAACTCCTAACTCGTTTAAATACCCCTCAAGCCTATCCAAGCCTTGTTTTAGAATATCATCGTTATAGCAATATGATATTCTAACAAATCCTTCGGCACCAAAACAACTGCCGGGAATTAAAGCAAGCTTTGCTCTTTTTACCATGTCAACGCAAAAATCAAACGAGTTTTCGGAATATTTTTTTATCGACGGGAAAACGTAAAACGCCCCTTCGGGCTCGACATAGTGTAACCCCATATCAGAAAGACGTTTTAAAACATAGTCTCTGCGGCGACGATATGTTGAAACCATCTCGCTATTGTCGTATGAAAGCGCCTTTTCACAGGCGTTTTGAACAAACGAAACTGCCGATACAACGGTGTATTGATGAACTTTTTCGATTTCCGATTTAATTTCGTAGTCTGCCATGAGGTATCCGGCGCGAAAACCCGTCATAGCGTACGGTTTTGAAAAGCTGTTGACTACAATAATTTTTTTTCGCATATCGGGACAGTTTGAGAAACTGGAATAGCTTGTGAAACCTAAAGAATTTTCGTTTTCATCTATAAAAATTAAATCTCGATAGACCTCGT
>CAYJJR010000055.1:0-14380 GCA_964370565.1 uncultured Oscillospiraceae bacterium
TTTTCCAAAAAAACAGAAAGCGTCTTTTAATGTTGCTTGATATAACCTGTGTTACCGCGGCGTATCTTTTGACATGGATTTTGATATCGGGGAGAACCTCGATTGATGTATATCTTAGTATGCTTGTTTCAAGTTGCGTTTTGTTTGTGCTTTGTTTTGAAATAGTATATATAGTAATGGGGATGTATGACAGCCTTTGGCGATATGCCGAGATATATGAGTTCTTTCGTTGTGCAATGGCTTCTTTCTTTGCTATTGTAGCGTTTTTGATAATAACTACACTTATATACACCGAAAGAAGGGTTCCAATCTCTATTTATCTTGTGTCGTCGCTTTTCGCAACGTCGCTTACTCTTTATTCGCGTTTAACTTATCGAATGATACGTAACACAAAGGTTACAAACGCCGGGTCTATGCGAAAAAGGGTTATGGTCGTAGGTGGCGGCGAGGCGGCATCGACGTTGTTACACGAGATTTTTAAAGATGTGTCGACCGATTACAACATCGTTTGTGCTGTGGACGATAACCCTCAAAAAATTGGACGTGCTATAATGGGCATAAAGATTATGGGGGAGACAAAGAACATTCCCGAACTTGTAACGATGTGTGAGATTGATACAATATTGGTTGCTATTCCTTCCGCTACGGAACAAGAGAAAAAGCGTATACTTAACATATGCGCAAAAACAAACTGTGACATGCGTCTTTTGCCCGACATAAGCAAATTAATAAGTGACGGAAAAGATCTTTTGGCAACCGTTCGAGACGTTAGAGTGGAAGACCTTTTGGGACGCGACGAGATAGAACTTGAAAAATCGGTGTATCAAAATATTAAAGATAAAGTCGTTATGGTAACGGGCGGCGGGGGTTCAATTGGTTCGGAACTTTGCAGACAGGTTTTGGCAAGTTCTCCAAAGAAACTAATATTAGTTGATATATATGAAAACAGCACCTATGAAACAGAACAAAAATTAAGGCAACAAAACAAAACCGATATTCCGATTGAAGTTTTGATAGCGTCGGTTAGAGACAGCAAAAAAATTGACGAGATTATAAAACGCGAACGCCCGAACACTATCTTCCACGCAGCGGCACATAAACATGTTCCACTTATGGAGATAAGCCCCGAAGAAGCGGTTAAAAACAACGTTTGTGGGACATATAATTTAGCAATTTCGGCAGATAGATACGCGGTTGAGACGTTTGTGTTAATTTCAACAGACAAAGCGGTTAACCCGACAAGTATTATGGGCGCAACTAAACGTATTTGCGAGATGGTAATTCAAGCTATGCACAAAAACAGCAAAACAAAGTTTGTCGCGGTTAGGTTTGGAAACGTTCTCGGCTCAAACGGTTCGGTTATTCCACTTTTTAAAGAACAGATTTCGAGGGGCGGCCCCGTAACCATCACACACCCCGATATAGTTCGGTATTTTATGACGATTTCAGAAGCGGTTAACCTTGTTATTAAAGCTTCCGAGATGGCAAACGGTGGAGAAATTTTTATTCTTGACATGGGGCAACCGGTTAAGATTTTAGATCTTGCCGAAAACCTTATACGGCTTGCCGGATTCATTCCGTATCGTGATATAGAGATAGTTTTCTCAGGACTAAGGCCGGGCGAAAAATTATTTGAAGAACTGCTTTTAAGCGAAGAAGGAATAACAGACACTTCAAACAACAAGATATTTATTGGAAATCTTTCCGAAATAGATAAAGACAAGTTTTTTGAAAAACTTTTGAAACTTAAAAAGATAGCGTATGAAAACAAAACCCAAGAGGTCGTGACAACCGTTATAGATATGGTTCCGACATTTCAAATAACACCAGCACAACAATAAAAAAACTAGGGATAGTTTGGTGGTTAAAGAATAACCACCAAAAACGTTGTGAATCCCCAAAAAAAGGATGATTATATAGATGAAAGTTCCGTTTTCGCCGCCAGACATGACCGAAATCGAGGCAAATAATGCGCACAAAGCCGTGCTTTCGGGTTGGATAACGACAGGACCCGAAACAAAAGGGTTTGAGCAAGATATAACCGAATATTGTGGCGCGAAAAAAACCGCGTGCCTTAATTCGGCGACTGCGGCGCTTGAACTTTCGCTTAGAATTTTAGGCGTGAAACCGGGGGACGAAGTAATCGTTCCGGCATACACTTATACTTCGTCTGCTAGTGTTGTGTGTCATGTCGGAGCAAACATTGTTTTTGTTGACAGCGAAAAAGACAGACCGCATATATCGACAGACGGGATAAGAAAAGCGATAACAGATAAAACAAAAGCTATAATTGCGGTTGATTTTGGCGGAATACCTGTTGACTATGACGCAATATATGCTGCTGTTGAAGATAATAAAAGTTTGTTTAACCCCGAAAACGATATGCAAAAACAGCTTGGCAGAATTGCCGTTATTGGGGATTGCGCCCATTCTTTTGGTTCGATGTATAAAGGGAAAAACGTTGCTAACTGTTCGGATTTTGCTTGTTTTTCGTTTCATGCCGTTAAAAATCTAACGACTGCCGAAGGCGGGGCGGTTTGCTTTAAAGATGTTGGAAACATTTCGTGTGACGAGATCTACAACAAGTTTATGTTGTATTCACTCCACGGACAAAACAAAGACGCGTTTGCAAAAACTAAACTCGGCGCATGGGAATATGACATAATTTTGCCGGGATATAAATGTAACATGACCGATATTTTGGCATCAATTGGACGCGTTCAACTTTCGAGATATGACGGTTTGACCGAAAAAAGAAAAGCTTTAAGCGAGCTTTATGACAAACATATTTTAAAGTTAGGCATAAAAACTTATGCTCAAACAAGCGAGCAATATGACGGGAACTACCACCTTTATCCGATAAGATTTGACAGGATTACTGAACAGGAAAGAAACGAGATTATAACAAAACTTGCAAAGCAGGGGATAGCGGCTAATGTTCATTTTAAACCGCTACCAATGATGACAGCTTATAAAAATTTGGGGCACGATATAAACAACTTTGACAACGCATACAATCTTTATAAAAACGAGATAACCCTTCCGCTTTACAGCACGCTAAACGACGAACAAGTTATATATATCTGTGAAAAACTAGCGAAAATTGTGGAGGATTTGAAATGTTGGCAAACATAAAAGATGCTCCCGAACAGATGCAAAACGAACGAGTTTTGTATTTTTACGAGTTGCTGAACAAAAGAAAAATGTCGCTGTTTTTTAAAAGGTTTTTTGATATAGTTGTTTCGTTTGTGTTGATTTTATTGTTTTCGCCTTTTTTTGTTTTGATAGCGCTATTTATCAAGTTCGATTCAAAGGGTCCTGTTTTTTTTCGCCAACAACGTGTTACGACAAACATGAAAATATTTAGGATATATAAGTTTCGGTCGATGGTTCAAGATGCCGAAAAAAAAGGCTCGCTTGTAACCCTTCGCGGTGACAGCAGAATAACAAGGGTTGGGGGAGTTCTAAGAAAACTAAGGCTGGACGAGATGCCACAGGTTATAAATGTTTTTTTGGGCGACATGTCGTTTGTCGGCACACGTCCCGAAGTTATGAAATACGTCGAACATTATACAGACGAGATGTTTGCGACACTTTTGCTTCCAGCAGGGGTAACCTCGCCGGCGAGCATAGATTTTAAAGATGAAGAACAACTTCTTGAAGGCGCGCAAAATCCGGACGAGATTTATATAGAAAAAATACTTCCGCAAAAAATGAAGCTTAATTTAAACTATCTTGAAAACTTCGGTTTTTTTAAAGATATAAGTGTTATGCTAACGACGGTTTTGGCGGTTATAAAATAGATTAATAAAAGAGGATATTATGGGACAGTTTAAATTTACCAAGACGTTTATCGAAGGGGTTATGATAATAGAACCTGTTAAACTCGGCGACGACAGAGGCTATTTTATGGAGACTTACAACAAAAAGGATTTTGACGACAACGGTCTTGATGTTACATTTGTGCAAGACAATCAATCGAAATCAAAAAAAGGCGTGCTTCGCGGACTTCATATGCAAGTTAACAACCCACAAGGTAAACTTGTTCGCGTTATAAAGGGCGAGGTGTACGATGTTGCGGTCGATATGCGAAAAGACAGCGATACCTTTGGAAAGTGGACATCGGCAATTCTTTCGGAGAAAAACAATCGTCAATTTTATATACCTGAAGGGTTTGCACATGGGTTTATGGTGTTGTCCGACGAAGCGGAGTTTGTTTATAAATGTACAAGGTTGTACGACGCAGGGGACGAACTGGGAATTAGATTTGACGACCCGGATATTGGTATAGATTGGCCGACCAATAATATTGAGCCTTTACTTTCGGAAAAGGATAAAAAACAACCGAGCTTTAAAGAAGCGCTTGAGATATTAAACGTTAAAGACGGGTTGATATAGCCGCCCAAGCGACAAAAATGATTATAAAAATACTAAGAAAGACGGTAAGTGAAAATGTCACAGGACAACAATTTTTTAAAACGAGTAAGCAACGATTTTGACGGAAAGGTGCTTTTAATAACGGGGGGAACAGGGTCGTTCGGAAACGCAGTGCTCAGAAGATTTTTGGATTCGGGACTTAAAGAAATCCGGATTTTTTCGCGTGACGAAAAGAAACAGGACGATATGCGCACTAAACTTAAAAACGAAAAGGTTAAGTTTTATATAGGCGATGTGCGAGACTATGAAAGCCTTGACACCGCTATGCACGGGGTCGACTATGTCTTCCACGCTGCCGCGCTTAAACAGGTTCCATCGTGTGAGTTTTACCCGATGGAAGCGGTTAGAACCAACGTAAACGGAACGGAAAATGCGATTAAAGCCGCTTTTAAAAACGGTGTTAAAAGGTTTGTTCTTCTTTCGACAGACAAAGCCGTCTACCCGATTAATGCTATGGGTATCTCGAAATCTATGGCGGAAAAAGTGGTCAGGGCATATGCTAGAAGTGTTGGCGACGGTGGAACGGTGTTTAATATAACCCGCTACGGCAACGTTATGGCGTCGAGAGGTTCTGTTATTCCGCTTTTTGTTAATCAAATTAAAGCCGGACTTGACTTGACAGTTACTGACCCCGACATGACAAGATTTTTGATGTCACTCGACGAGGCGGTAGACCTTGTGTTGTATGCGTTTTTAAACGGAAATCAAGGCGATACGTTTATCCCTATAGCTCCGGCTTCGACGGTTAAAGACCTTGCAGAAGCGGTTAACGAGCTATTCTCCAACAAATCCTCCGTTAAAGTTATCGGAACTCGTCACGGAGAAAAGAAACATGAAACGTTAATATCGCGCGAAGAACTAATAGGTGCGCAAAGGATAGACGACTTTTACAGAATACCGAACGACACGCGCGACTTGAACTATGCAAAATATACCGTGTCGGGAAATGACGAGGTTAGCCTTATGGAGGACTATACCTCTAACGGAGAACTTCTTGACATCGAGGGCATCAAAAAGCTTCTCCTTGATCTTCCGTATATAAAAGCACAACTTGAAAAGAACGGTTCAAATGAAGAAGGGCTAGTCTAGATATGAAGATCTTGATAACAGGTGCAAAAGGATTTATCGGAAGAAACCTTGTAGCAGAGCTATCAAGGTTTGAGGGCAGCTATGAACTTTTTGGGGCGGACATTGACACACCCGAAAGTCTTTTGATTGAATACATAAAATGCTGTGATTTTGTTGTTCATCTAGCAGGGGTTAACCGACCCAAAACCGAGGCTGAGTTTGAAACGGGAAACGCAAATTTTACGGAGTTTGTGGTGTCGGAACTTGAAAAAAGAGAAACAAAAGCTCCGATACTTATAACTTCTTCGATACAATCAGATCTTGATAACGCCTACGGAATAAGCAAACGTGCGGCGGAGAAAGCCGTTTTTGACTATGGCAAGGAAAATGACATAGATGTTTTTGTTTTTAAACTTCCGAATGTATTTGGTAAATGGTGTCGCCCAAACTATAACAGCGCGGTTGCGACGTTTTGCCACAACATAGCAAACGATCTGCCTATTCAAGTTAACGACCCAAAGAGGGTTATGGAGCTTATATATATCGACGATCTTTTGAAGCTTATAAAAAGCGCAATTTCAAGAGAAGTTCAAAAGGACGACGAAGGATATGTTTTGTTACCTGTTACATACAAAAGGGAGCTAGGCAAAATTGCCGATACGTTGTATGCATTTCATGCTTGCAGAAAAAGTCTTGTAATGCCGCAGTTTAGCGACGGTTTGGACAAGGCTCTTTATTCTACGTATTTAAGTTATTTCACAAAAGAACTTGTGAAATACCCTCTTGACATGAAAGGGGACGAGCGTGGGATTTTTGCGGAATTTTTCAAAACAAACAATAACGGACAGTTTTCCGTTTCGACCACAGCGCCCGGAATTACAAGGGGTAACCATTGGCACCATACTAAGGTTGAAAAATTTCTTGTAGTTAAAGGCGAGGCGCTAATTAAGTTTAGAAAGCTTGACGATAATACCGTTTTCGAGGTTGAAGTTTCGGGAGAAAAACTTGAAATGGTCGACATTCCGGCAGGGTTTACCCATTCGATTACCAACATATCAAAAGATCAAGAGTTGGTTTTAATTATCTGGGCAAACGAATTGTTTGATGAACAAAATCCGGATACATATTTTTTGGAGGTTTAAACAATGGCACATAAATCATCACTTAAAGTTATGACGATAATAGGTACGCGCCCCGAGATAATAAGGCTTTCGGAGGTTATAAAGTGCTGTGACAGATATTTTAATCAGATACTTGTACATACCGGACAAAACTATGACTACACGCTAAACAAGGTTTTTTTCGAGGATCTCGAACTTCGCGAACCCGATTACTATCTTGAGGCGGTTGGAAAAAACCTTGGCGAAACGATGGGCAACATAATAGCAAAAAGCTACGAAACGATGGCGGCGGAAAAACCCGACGCGCTTTTAATTCTCGGCGACACAAATTCGGCGCTCGCCGCAATCTCGGCAAAACGCTTAAAGATACCTATCTTTCACATGGAAGCCGGAAACAGATGTTTTGACGAGAACGTGCCGGAGGAAACAAACCGCCGTATAGTCGACCACATAAGTGACGTCAACTTGCCATACACCGAACATTCGAGAAGATACCTTCTATCCGAAGGCTTTAAAAAAGAGCGTATTTATGTCACTGGGTCACCTATGAAAGAAGTGCTTGAAAAGAACAAGCAAAAGATAGAAAACAGTGACGTATTAGAAAAAGTTGGGGTGTTGCCCGAAAAATATATTCTTGTGTCGGCACACCGTGAAGAAAATGTCGATATCGAGAAAAATTTCAATTCGTTAATGAACGCGGTCAACGCTGTGGCCGAGCGTTACGACATGCCGGTTATCTATTCGACACATCCGAGAAGCCTTGCAAGGATAACGGAACGAGGGTTTAAGTTTCACAAAAACGTTAAAAACCTTAAACCGTTCGGATTTTTTGATTACAATAAACTCCAAAAGAATGCGTTTTGTGTGCTTTCAGATAGCGGAACGCTTTCGGAGGAAAGCGCTATGCTTAACTTCCCGGGCGTTTTAATCAGGACATCGACCGAACGTCCCGAAGTTTTGGATAAAGGCACAGTTGTGGTGGGTGGAATAACCGAAAGCGACATAGTTTCCGCCGTTGAACTTGCGGTAGGAATGTTTAAAAACGACGAGCCTTTGTCGGAAATTCCCGATTACAACGACCAAAACGTTTCGGTTAAAGTTGTAAAGATAATAGAGAGTTTTGTTAAGATTGTTAATATGAACACTTGGAGAAAATAACATGAAACTAACTTTCGTAGAAAGTTAGTTTCATGTAGTGAATTTGAGTTTCGGGACAAAAGTTATTGCCCCGATTTTGATTAAAGCCAAAACCACTCAAATTTTGACTTGGATAAAATTTGGGAGCTGAAATTATGGAATTTCAAGAAAATAAAAAATTGAAACTTCTTGTTGTGTCACAGTATTACTACCCCGAACCATTCCGCATAACCGAGATATGTGAATGTCTTGTGAAAATGGGGCATTCGGTTGACGTTTTAACAAGCGTGCCAAACGTTCCGGCTGGAAAGTTCTACGATGGATACGGCTGGTTTAAATACGGGGAAAAAAGCCATAACGGCGTAAACATTGAACGTGTAAATGTCATACGACGCGGAACGGAAAGCAGTATTCGTCTTGCGCTTAACTGTGCGTCGTTTGCGGTTAACAGCCTTTTTTATCTACCTAAACTTTTAAAAAACGACTATGACACGATATTTGTGTTCAACAATTCTCCCGTGTCTAAAAATCTTCCCGCAAAGGTTTTTGCAAAGCTTAAAAAAATTCCGTATGTAATTTGGATACTCGATATCTGGCCCGAGTCTATGTATTTTCTTCTTGGCATGAAAGAGAACAACAAAGACAGTTTGTTCAAAAAAACCTCTCGATTTGTCAGCAAATGGCTTTATAAATCGGCATCGACGATTTTAATTAGCTCGGAAGATTTTTTAGGAAAACTTCGTTCAATGGGTCTTGAAATGCCGATACACTACTTCCCGAACTTTGCGGAAAAGCCAAAAAAAACCGAGTTCGTGGTTACAAGAGAGCAACTCGGATTTAGCTCAAGCGATTTTGTCATTGGATTTTCCGGAAACGTCGGAAAGGCACAAGGACTTGAGAAAACTATTGAAGCGGCTGCACTTCAAAATGACAAAGCTATTACGGAAACCCCGGCAAAATGGCTTATAGTTGGAGACGGTCCCGAGCTTGAAACGTTGAAAAATCTTGCTAAACAAAAAGGTGTTCAGGATAGATTTAACTTTACAGGTTGGGTAAACTCCGAAAATCTTCCGGCATATCTTTCGATTTGTGACACGCTTTTGGTTCCGCTTAAAGATAACGAGGTTTTAAACTACACTGTTCCGGCAAAACTACAAACATACATGTACGCCGAAAAACCCGTTATAGCGTTTATGAACGGAGCAGGCGCGGCGCTTGTTGAAAAGATAAACTGTGGGGTAGTTGCAAAAGCGGAGGATGAAAACAGTCTGATTAAAGCTATTGAAAAGATAAGAACATTTTCGCCCGAAATTTTATCCGTCATGGCGAAAAGCGGAAAAGAATATTGCGAGAAGAATTTTGACAGAGATGAACTTTTAGATAAATTGGTTTTGTATCTTAGAGAGACGGTTAAAAAGTATCAAGATTTGAGTTAATTTAAGGGGTTTTAAAGCATGCCTGAGTTATGTCGCTTTCATGGGATAATAATAAAAATGTTGTTTAATGATGTTGCTCAACACAATAAACCGCATATTCATGTTTTTTAAGGAGAATATAAAGCTTCGGTTGGCGTAGACGGTGAACTATTAGGCGGAGCTTTGCCGGTCAGACAATTTAAAATGGTTTTAGGTTGGCTTGCTTTAAACGAGGAAGAGGTTTATGCGGCTTGGAATAACGCTGTTCAAGGTAAGCCTTTTGATAAGATTAAACCGCTATAAGGAGATGTTATAATGAAAATAATTGACGGAATAGTTTACGCGGATACCGAAACAGAATACCTTGAGGTTACCTCGGTTAACGCTTTAGATGATATGATGTTGATTGTTGGTTTTAATAACAATCAACAACGACTTTTTGATGTAACGTCTTTGCTAGATATGCCGGCTTTTATAAGATTAAAAGATAAAGAAATTTTCAAAAAGCCTAAAATTGTTGACGGTGTTGTAACGTGGTGTGATGGTGAAATTGACATAGCTCCCGAAACCATGTTAAAAGACGGATTTAAATATGAACATATAAATTTGGTGTGAAAATGAAAAACAATAACCCTCCAGACCCAAATATAATATTCCCGATAAACGGAATTGACACCGTGACCTATGTCAAGCCGACAATAAAAAACCCCAACATTATTGTTGGAGATTTCACCTATTTTTCCGATAAAGATTTTGAAAGCCACGTAACCCACCACTATGATTTCTATGACGACAAATTAGTTGTCGGGAAATTTTGTCAAATAGCTTCCGGCGTCAACATTATAATGAACGGAGCAAACCACCAGATGAACGCCGTTTCGACGTTCCCTTTTTATATACTAGACGGCTTTGAACAAGACGTTCCGCCTCTTTGCGAGATGCCTGTCAAAGGGGACACAGTAATCGGAAACGACGTTTGGATAGGACAAAATTCAACGATAATGCCGGGGGTTAATGTCGGCGATGGTGCAATTATTGGAGCAAACAGCGTTGTTGCAAGCGACATAAAACCATACACAATTGTTGTTGGAAATCCCGCAAAACCTGTTAGAAAGCGCTTTGATGATGAATTGATTGAAATAATGTTGAAGTTCAAATGGTGGGATAAAAATGTGGACGAGATAAACTCACTTATCCCGATTTTAACAAACAGTGATTTGCATTTTGTTAAAACCGAGATACAAAAATTATTGAAATAATTAATTTTTTAACGCTAAGGAGAAAATGTTATGGCAAACTATATCTGCCCAAAATGTCAAAACGATAACTTTGAACAGGGTCAATTCCAAGCCACGGGAGGTACACTTTCAAAACTGTTCGATGTTCAAACGGAAAAATTTCAGACTATTTCTTGCACAAAATGCGGATACACCGAGATATACAAAAGAGTTTCGGGAACGGGTGAAAATGTTATTGATTTCCTTTTTGGAGGCTAAACTATCAAAAAGGTTTGTTTAAAAATAACGTCTTAAATAAAGCGAAAGGGGTGTTTTACATGAAAGTGATCGTAATTATACCGGCATACAATGAACAAGATTGTATCGAAAGCGTGGTTAAAGAGCTTCAAACAACTGTGCCGGAGTATGACTATATCGTTATAAACGATTGTAGCACCGACAATACCGCAAGCATATTAAAGCAAAAAAAAATAAACCACATCTCGCTACCCGTTAATCTTGGGATAGGCGGAGCGGTTCAAACAGGGTATAAATACGCTGTCGAAGGCGATTATGACATAGCGGTTCAATATGACGGCGACGGTCAACATGACCCAAAATATCTTAAAGAGATAGTAACCCCTGTAGCAAACGGTGAGGCGGACATGTGTATCGGTTCAAGGTTTATCGAAAAAAAAGGTTTCCAAACTTCGTTTATGCGACGCTTCGGAATTAACTTTTTGAAAAACCTTATATTTATTTGCTCCGGCACAAGGGTAACCGACGTAACAAGCGGATTTCGTGCCACAAACAAACGCATGACAGAATTTTTCTGTAAACACTATGCTCAAGATTACCCCGAACCCGAGGCTATAATAAGCGCCGCCGTTAATGGATTTAAGGTGCAAGACAGGGCAGTGGTCATGCGCGAGAGAACCGCCGGTGTATCGTCTATTAGCCCGATGAAATCGGTGTATTTTATGATGAAAGTTTCTATAGCGGTAGTCATGTACAGGTTCAGTTCGGTTAGGAAAAAGAAAGGGTAGCTCACTATGGTTTTATCATTTCAACTTTTTTTGATAGTCGCCGTTGCTATATATTTTATAATAGTTCTCATGATGCTAAAAACGGGCAAATTTTCCGTTAAATTTTCACTTTTGTGGATAGTTTGTGGATTTTTTATGATACTGTTTGCGTTATTTCCACAGATTGTGTTTGATGCTTCTGCCATTATCGGTATTTCAAACCCTGTTAACGCAATCTTTCTTTTGTTTGGGGTGTTTACTATAGTTATGCTTTTGGCGCTCACTTCGATAGTGTCGTCGCTTTCGGTTAAAAACCTAAAGCTAATTCAAACTATTGGGCTTTTGGAAGAGAGAATACGAAAGCTGGAAGAGGAACAAAAACAAGGAGAATAAGTTAAAAACAAAGGTTGTTTATATAATAGGTGGAGGAAAAAATGAAAAAATACGAGTATAAATTTGTTGAGGTTGAAAGACAAATTCAAAAAGGCGCGACATTTAATGAATGTCAATCAATTATTGTAAATGAAGCAGAAAAAGGCTGGAGATTAAGTCAAGTTGTAACTGTTTTTAATGAAAGACTGGGTATTAGTAGTGCTATGGGTTATCAGATTATTCTTGAAAAAGAAGTAGAATAGCAGTCGAATTATGAGTAGTTGTCAAGGATAGTGATAAACTTAAACTTGCCCTCTCAGTCAATCCGAGATTGACAGTCTCTCCCAAAGGGAGAGCTCAGTGTGTCAAAAAAAGTGTACCTTAAAAAATATTGCACAAAATTAAAATATCATTTGTAGGGGACGGCGTCCTCGACGTCCCGTTTCTGTGGGATTTGTGCTGATTTTCGGGTTGTCGGGGACGCCAACCCCTACATTCCACCTATTTGGTTTGTTCAAAATGACGAAGTGCATTTTCATGATGAAAGTTTTTCGACAGTCTGGGGAGGGCTTTAATGCCCTCCTTAATTCATTGTAAATAACTATCCCATATCTTGCATCGACGGAAACTCCTCAGACGGCTCTACCGTGCGGATTTCGCTATAGGTTATTTTGTCGGTCAGAATAAAATCGAGAACTATCTGTCGGTGGTATTCCTTGACTTCTCCATTTTCATCGGAATAGTCTCCAAAAAAGGTTAATATCGTTTCGCCATCTTTAAGTTCAACGTCGACTTCAATGTGTGCGTATGGCTCGAAAAAATAGTATTCCTCAAAAACTTCGTCGTACGCTAGTATAAATTCTTTTATTTGGTCGTATTTTTCTCTTGGCATCAAAAACGGACTTCGCTCGGCAAACGTTAGAGTTATCTGTTCGAGATATCTTTCTTTCGTTTTGTCTTCTGGTTGCCCAATACGGATTTCAATGTCCGGCGTATAAAATAAATATACATGATACGAAACAAATGAGACGGCAAGAATTATCAAAGCAATTAAAATGAATTTAAATTTTTTCACGATAGTACCTCCAACAAAATCAACTATTGTCACAATAAAATAATATCAAAAAAACAGATAACAAAAGTTAACGAAAAGTTAATTGTTGTTATCTGTTTTACTTTGATTTAATCTATCCTATGCAAATGTGGAAACTTTCGCTTTCGCAAGTTTTGTTCTTTTGAAAAGACCCATAAGTTCAACCACTGCGCAATATTTATCCGCACAAGACACGACAAACGACTCAAGATATCTAGGACAAAGGTGTGGGGTCATTGGCCACATATGCTTTTTAACAATGTCCTGTTCTAGTTTGTTGAGATTAAAAATCTTTGTCGCGTTATAGTGTGAATAACTGCTGTGTGTGAAGTACCATTTAAATTGGCTTATATCGTCTTTGCTGTGTTTAAATCTGAAATCATGGAGTAAAGCGCCCCTTGCGGCGCAAACTGCGTTCAATCTTAATTTTTTGCAAACAACATAGCTTATGTATGAGGTATACAAAAGATGTTGAAGTAGCGGCGTGTCGTCGGTGTGTTGGGACATGTCGCCCATCTCTTGCACAAGAGGATGTTCGAGAAGATCTTCGATAACGGTTAAAAATTCGTTTACTTTTTTCATTTAGTTTTTTCCTTAAATTATAGTGACAAGTTGGTTATAGAAATAACCGAAAAATATGCTGAAAAGTGAAATGGTTATGGCGCGACCGAAAAGGGTTATATATAAAAAGTGTCTGCCTTTAATGTGTGTTGTTCCGGCTAGATAACAAAGAAAATCATCAGGGACGACGGGAAGCGCTATTGCTATAGTTAAAAGTGGAATTAAAGCCTTACTTTTTTTGGTGTAGTTGGAATAGCGGTCGATAACTTTTTGAGAGAAAAGTTTAGGCAAAACTTTCGGACCAAAGATTTTTGCTATATAAAAAGCTAGCATCGACCCGGCACAAGCCCCGATATAGTTGTACAAAAAGCCTAAATAAGGCCCAAACATGGCAACGCCGGCAACCGATACCACCGGATTTGGAATAATCGGAACGGTAACTTGAAGAATTTGGAGCAATATGAACACAACAGGCGCAAAAACTCCAAGGCCTGAAATGGCGTTTTGTATATCCTCTAGGCTGTCAAACCACCCGGCAAAATATCCGTAAACCGAAATTGAGACGATAACGCCGGTTAAGATAAACGATATGATGCTTAAAATTTTTGGAAGTTTTGATGTGTTTTTATTAGAAGATTGTTTTATCATGTTGCCGGTTGTAATCTCATTTGATTTGATTTTTAATATATTTTCTAAAGTCATAATTTTAATTTAAAACCTTTAAGGCTAGTATTCTTTGTTGGTTATATTATATCATAAAAATTGTGTCTATTTATACATATTTCATAAATTTGTCGAAATTGCTTATTTTTGGTAACGTTGCAATATCTTTTAGTTGAAATATACAATATACTGTTCGACAAATAAAAACTGTCGACTTTGTTGTAATACAATTGATAGGTAACAAAAAAATAAAAAAGAACAGATCCGAAAT
>CAYJJR010000056.1:0-14204 GCA_964370565.1 uncultured Oscillospiraceae bacterium
TTTCAGCTTTATATTTTTTTCGGAAAAGTGTCACCTATCATTGACAATTCTACATGTTCGACAAATAAAAACTGTCGACTTAAAGTTGTAAAATAAGCCCCTATAATGTATAATAATATAGTTATTCAAAAAGATGTATTGTGTCTTTTTGTAAATAGTGGTACGAAACGGAAAACAAAAGATATGCTAAAAAAACCGTCAATTTTAATTATAAACATATCATGGATAACCGGAGGGGTCGAAAGGGCGCTTTGCAGTATTTGTAACGAACTTGTAAAAGACTATGAAGTTTCTGTTGCGGTTTTGTTTGAAATAGGCGACCCCGGTTTTGAGATTTCAAACAGTGTCAAAATCTTTTCGGTTGCAAACAAAAAAGACAAAGAACAATTTTTAATCGATTATATAAAACAAAACGACGTTGAGGTTGTAATTGGACAAAGCGGAATTGCACCACCGTTTTTGCAGTGGTATCAACGAATGTTGAAAGAAGATATCAAGGTTTTGGTCATGAACCATGAATATTATTTCTATCCATTTGACAATCCATACTATAACTATGGCACAGACAGGATAAACTGTTTGAAAGATGTTTTGGCGGTGTCATTTTTAACATCTTTTGGCGAAAAGACATATCGCTGTTTCAACGACAACGGAATTCTGATGCCAAACCCAACGACGTTTAAACCGATTTCAGCGACAGAGCTCAAAACAAAACCGTTTTCAAAAAACATTGTCGCGGTTGGTCGACTTTGCGATCAAATTAAACGAGTGGATATAATTATCGAGGCTTTTTCTCTTGTCAAAAAACAAATTCCCAAAGCGACTCTAACCCTTGTGGGTGCAGAGGATTTTGACAAAAAGATTGAGTTTAAAGAGACGGGCGAAAAACACAGCATAAATGAATTGTTAAACAAGTTTAATATACCGGAAAGTTCGATATTGAAAATAACAAGAACCAGAACGGTTGAACAGTATTATAATAACGCTGATTTGTTTTTGCTAACCTCGGAGTCGGAGGGCTTTCCAATGGTTTTGCTCGAGGCGGCGGCGTTTGGTGTTCCTTCGGTGATCACCGAAATTCCGGGGCTTGAAGATATTATACAGGATGGCAAAAATGGATATATAGTGCAAAAGTATCATGTCGAAAGTTTGGCAGAAAAGGCTGTTTCACTTTTAAGCGATAATAAGTTGCTGACAGAGTTTCGCGAAAATGCACTAAAAAATACCGAAAGGTTTTCGCTTGAAACTATCTACAAACGCTGGAAAGAGCTTATAGAGCTTGCGAGGAATTCCAACAATCAAGAGTTTAAAACACAAATCGGAGCGTTTCAATCGGATATGTCGTTTTCGGCATCCGATGTAAAATCGCTTTTGAGCGAATATAACAAAGTCTGTGTTGAAGCGACAGAACTTAGAAAAAATCCGTTTGTCAAGACGGGTGGTCTGCTCACAAACGGAATTCAAGCGATTAAAACTAAAGGTTTTTTGCAGACATTAAAGATCGCATATTCGATGTTTGTTAAAAGATAACAACATCATCAAGAAAGGTTGGTAAACAGCAGATGAATGCATTAATAACAGGAGGAGCCGGATTTATCGGCTCAAATCTTACAAAACAACTTTTAGAACAAAACCACAGCGTGACTATTTTAGATAACTTAAGTTCAGGTTACAAAGAAAATGTTGAAAACCTTGATGTCGAGTTTATTAAAGGCGATATAATCGATAAACAGGCGGTTGAAAACGCCCTTCAAGGAAAAGACGTGGTTTTTCATTTTGCGGCATCGGTTGGTCGACAGAAATCTCTTGACGAACCGGCGAAAGACAGCGAGATTAACCTTATAGGAACGGTTAACATTCTTGAGGGAATGAGGAAAAACAAAGTTAAAAAGATAGTGTATGCGTCTTCTGCCGCTATCTTTGGGGAGCTTTTAACCCCAACTATCGACGAAGACCACCCGCAAAACGCCGATAGTCCATATGGGGTTTCTAAACTTGCGGCGGAAAAGATGATTTTAGCATATTCCGGAATATATGACATAGTTGGGATTTGTTTAAGATATTTCAATATATACGGCAAAAATCAACGGTTTGATCTATACGGAAACGTTATACCTATCTTTGCAAAGAGAATAGCAGAGGGGAAAAAGATAGGCATATACGGAGACGGTCTTCAGACGAGGGACTTTTTAAACGTAATCGATGTTGCAAGGGCAAACATAATAGCGGCTGAAAAAGCGGAAAAAAGTGGGGTATATAACGTGGGTTCGGCGACAAGTATAACGATAAATACACTAGCCGAGATGATGACTGAGATTTCGGGAAAGGATGTGGGAATAGAATATCTTCCGACACGTCCGGCCGATGTGCTTCACTGTAAAGCGAATATCGACAAGGTTCAAAAGGAACTTGGGTTTTCGCCGACAGTGGAACTTGAACAAGGGCTAAAAGACTATCTTAAATGGTTTTTTGAGGATATGTCACTGTAGAGGAAAGTTAAGCTACACTATTTTTGAGGTGATAGCAAGTGAATATTTTGTTTCAAACAAACAAAATGTAGCAGTAATTTAGGAGGGATATCAAGTGAATATTTTGTTCTAGACAAACAAAATATTATAACAGTTTAGGAGGGATAGCAAGTGAATATTTTGTTTGTTGTCGACAGCGCAAGCGCCGGAGTCAACGCTGCCACCGCAACACTTTTGCGGCGTGTTGCAAAAGGATTTTCGCAAAGAGGACACAGTTGCAGCATACTCGATCTTTTGTTTGACGAGCAAAGCGAAAAAGCATGTACTCAGGGCGTAAAGCTTTACAACGCCTATTGTAAAGATCAAGCGCTTGTATATCGTTTTATTTCGGAAGGGCTGAACAAAGGATACTCGAGGCCGATAATAGTTTTGAAGATGCTTTTAAAACCGTCACTTGCTTTTTCGGCGTTTAAATTTTTAGTTCTTAAAAGAGGACCCGAACGAGAGGCTTTGAAAAACGAGATCGAACGACTTTGTGAACAAAACAGTTATGACTATGTTGTTGCGGCGAGCGCTCCGTTTGAGGCGTCGTTTGCGCTTTCAGATGCCAAAATAACCGCGAAAAAAGCGGCATATCTTTGCGACCCATACACAAAAAGTATATATTTTAACACATCAAAAGACGTTAAGGAAGAGACAAAGCTTTACGAGCAACTAGAAGATATCTTTATCTCGATACCGATGATAGACGATTATAAGGGCGAGCCTTTTGATAGATTTTCCGAAAAGATAAGCGTTGTTCCGCTTCCCGGCATTGTTAAAAACGACACTCCACCCAAGCAAATAAACCGTGACGACAAAGCAATTAACTGTGTTTTTGTGGGGAATTTATATTGGAATATAAGAAGACCGGATTTTTTGCTTGATATATTTAAAAAGATAGACGACAAAAACATTAAACTTACGTTTGTTGGCGGAGGATACGACAACTTTCCGAAAGGTTTTTTTGAACCATACAAAGAAGTTTTAAAAGACAGGCTTGTTTTTACCGGAAGCGTTCCGCTAAGCGAAGCGTACTCATACATGAACGGCGCCGACATTCTTTTAAACATAGGAAACGAGATAAATAATCAGCTTACAAGCAAAATTCTAGAATATGTTTCGTCGGGAAAGCCGATACTTAATTTTTGCAAGATAGACGACGACCCATGTTTAGAATATCTTGAAAGATATGGCCTTTCCGAAACTGTCTATGAAAAAGATGGCGTAAACCAAGAGACGATTAATAGGGCTTATGAATTTTGCATAAAAAATAAAGGTAGATCCGAGAACTTTGAAGCGGTCGAAAAAACGTTTTATGAGCACACAACTAATAACGCGGTAGATATCATGTGTGATAGATTTTTTAAAAACTAGGGAATAACAATATGCAACAAACAAAACCGAAAGTTTCGGTCGTTGTGCCGATATATAACACCGAGCAGTACCTTGAAAAATGCGTTAAATCGATTGTCGGAGGAACTTTGCAAGATGTTGAGATAATCCTTGTCAACGACGGAAGCAAGGGAAATGCAAAGCAGATGTGTGAAAACTTTGCGAATAACGATAACAGAATAAAGGTTCTGAACAAGAAAAACGAGGGCTTACGAGCTGCTGTGTTTGACGGCATAAAAATGGCTCAAGGTGAGTACATTGGTTTTGTTGACAGCGACGATTATGTAGAACCCGGAATGTTTGAAGTGTTATATCAAAAAGCACAGCAACATCGTGCGGACATTGTTCAATGTGGATTTCATGAGGTTTTCGATCAAAGAGAAAAAATCATTAGAAGAAGTTTTTTTTCAGATAACGAAATTGTGTATGAAAATGATATTGAAAGCGAGATACTACAACCATATTTTGAGGATTGTGCAACACTATCTCCGCTTGAAAACTGTCGTTGGAACAAGTTATTTGAATCAAAGATGCTTAAGAGTGCTATTGAAAATCTTCCAAAAGAAATAACGATGGGGGAAGATCTTACGCTTATACTTTCAGCTTTACCTTTGTGCAAAAAAGTCATTGTTTTAAAACAAGAGGTTAACTATTGCTATCGTTTTGTTGAAAATTCGATGAGTAAGAATTTTAACGAAAAACTTATCGTGGAAACGCTCAAGATGCTGGATGAAATTAAGCGCATTGCAAGCGAGCAAAAAAGACAAGGGAAAAGCCTTGAAATCGAGAGAAACCGTCACATTGCTATGCTTATACATTTTTGTATCGAAAGCAAGTACTCACAAAAACAGAAACTTGAGACGATTAAACGTCTGAAAAAAATGTTGAGCGAAAAACAGTACCTTTGGGAATTTTCTAAAAAACAACCATTAATGGGAAAAATCTCGTATGTATTGATATATCTTGGACTTGAACGGTTGGTATTAATGCTTAAAAGATAACAAAATAAAAAGTAAGGGGATAAATTATGTCGTTGGTGTCTATAATTATACCGGTTTACAACGTTGAACCATATCTTGAAAAATGTCTCGATTCTGTTGTTTCGCAGACGTTTTCTGATATTGAGATAATATTAGTCGACAACGGCGGATACGACGACGGTCGTATGGATAACTGCCCCGAAATTTGCAGACGCTATGCTAAAAACGACAGCCGAATTAAGCTTGTACGGCTTGAGGAAAACATTGGACTTCGTGGAGCGGTGTTTGAGGGGCTTAAACACGTGACCTCGAGATATGTAACGTTTGCGGATAGCGACGATTGGTTGAAAAAAGATTGTGTCGAAACGCTTTATAACGCCATGGTGAAAAGCGAAGTCGACTGTGTTTCGTCGGGACACATCGAACATTATGGAGACGAGCAAAAGACTTTTTTAAAAAAATACAATAAAATCCTTTCAAAGGACGAAATAGAAACAGAGCTGTTACAACTTTTTTATGAAAAAACGGGGAGCATTTGGGACGAATTCGGAAACCATCGTTGGGGTAAACTGTATAAAACAGACCTTTTTAAACAAGCCTCAAAACAATGTGATATGAGGATTTCAATGGCGGAAGACCTTGAGATTAATCTAATCTTTTTGTCTATTTGTGAACGTGTTCAAATTATCGGCGACTATGCCGGTTATTACTACAGAATGGACAGGCCCGATTCAATCTCAAATAGATTTAATCCACAAAGGCTTGAACAAAACGATATCTTTACGGAACAACTCGAACAATTAGCCAAAAAACAACATCGAAAAGGAAAAGCGATAAGATATCGTCACGCGCTTTTCAGCTTTCACGAAATTAGCCTTTGCATAAACAACAATACAGAACAAACGCAAAAAAAAGAATTTATAAACCGCGCTATCGATGGCGTTTCACAAACTATGATGCTTGAACATTCGTTGCAACCTAATTCGATATTTTTAAATTCAAATCTATCAGAACAGGATAAAATCTCACTTTCAAACAAAGTTTTAGATATAGTTGAAAACTCAGATGAAATAGATAAAGATAAAAAAGACGAGATTTTTATTCAGCAGATTTTTTTGTTTTTACAAAGCACCTTAAGTAAAAAAAATAAAGCCCAACAGACTAGATATTTAAAACAAAAGATAAACAACAAAAAAAATATAATATTTTTTTCGAGAAATCGAAGTTTGAACGATGTAATTGTGTGTAGCTTACTGTATCTTAGACTTGAAAGGGTTTTAATCAGCCTCTATAGTCTGTTGAAAAAAAGCTAGATATGTTAACTAAATCAACAACAGAAAGGATTACAAACATGACAAAACTATCGTTTGTAATACCGGTTTATGGCGTCGAGAATTATCTTGAACAGTGCGTTGACTCGGTGATTAACCAGACGTTTAAACAAATCGAAATTATTTTGGTGGACGATAAAAGCCCCGACAGATGTCCCGAAATTTGCGACCGATACAGCGCTCAAGACAAAAGAATCAAGGTTATCCACCGCGAGCAAAACGGCGGACTTCGTGCGGCGGTTTTTACGGGTCTTTTTAAAGCACAAGGGGAATATGTAACTTTTGTCGACAGTGATGATTATGTTTTAAGCGACTATGCTCAAAAACTTTATGACGCTATAACAAAACACGATACTGATTGTGTTTCTTCGGGATTTATTGAGTGTTACGGCGATATTAAAAAAGAGACCTATCTTCAAAAATCCGAAACTTATACAAAAGAAACGATTGAAAAACGAATACTCGAGCCGTTTTTTGAACATGGCGTAGAGATGAACGCGACGATAAACAACAATCGTTGCGCAAAGATATATAAAACTGAACTATTGAAAAAAGCGACAAAAAATTGCAACGAAAAACTAAGCATGAGGGAGGACTTTGAATTAAACTTACGATTTCTTCCGTTGTGTGAAAACTTGTTTGCAATAAACGACTACGTTGGTTATTGTTATCGAAAAGACAGGGAAGGCTCGATAACAAACAGTTTCAACAAAAACCGAGTGCTTCAAAATGATATGTTGATTGCGGAACTCAAAAAGCTATGTATCGAGCAAAAAAGGCAGGGAAAGTATATCAGAGCAATCGAGAAAGCCGATTATTACTATGAACAGATAGACGAATGTCTTATGAGCGGAATTAACGAAGATGAAAAAACAGAGTATACAGAGCTTTTATTGCAAAAAATTTCCGAGCGGCAACTTGTAGAAAATTCGGCAAAGGAAGCCGCATTATATCTTAACTCGAATTTATCGTTAAATCGAAAATTAATTTTTGTTGATAAGATATCCGATAGAATAAAAAAAGCGGACTTTATCACATCTGAAAAAAAAGACAATGTTTTTATATCGTTGATTTTTAGCGTGATCTCAAGCGACCTTGATAACATGGTGCTTCTAAAAAAGATAAAAGATATCAAACGGAACATAACGAAAAAAAGCAATATATTAAAGTTTGCAAATAATCAAAATATAATGGGTAAAATATCTTGCTTGCTTGTTTACCTTGGGTTTGAGCGAATACTATTAAATTATATAAATAATCTTTACCTGCGGTAAAGATTTGGGAAATACTCCTTGTCGAACTTCGTTCGCCATTTTGCACTGTTCGTGCAAAAACGTAGTATTTCTTGTATTTCAAGCTACATCTAATATAAATAATCCGCATGATTATTCATATTTCTGCATCCGACCAACTCCGCCTTATGGCGGAGGTTGTGGTCGGGCAGTTTAAAATACGTATTGAAAACTAGATAAAAAACAAATGGGGGAGATAATGGCTAAAGTATCTATAATTATACCGGTTTATAATGTTGAAAAATATATTAAACAATGTTTGAATTCTTTTATCTCACAAACGTTTGACGATATCGAGATAATTTTAATAGATGATAAAAGCCCCGACCGATGTCCTGAAATCTGCGACGAATATGCAAAAAGAGACGGAAGGGTTATAGTCGTTCATCACCAACAAAACAAAGGGACAAACGGAGCGATTGTGTCAGGGTTAAGACAAGCAACGTCCGATTACATAATGTTTGCAGATAGCGACGATTTTGCCGCTACAGACTATGTTGAGACCTTTTATAGTACGATAACAAAAAACAAAGTCGACTGTGTTTCTTCGGGGTTTACTGAGTATTACGAAAAAGAAACAAGGCCGGTATACAGAGCGTTTGACAAAACATATTCTAAACAAGAGATAGAAACCGGACTTATTAATCCGTTTTATCAAGACATAGAGTCAATTAGCAAAACTTTTGGGGCAAGCCGATGGGCGAAGATATATAACACCGAAAAACTGCGCATTGCTTCCAAAGGGGTTAATCCAAAGCTTATAATGGGTGAAGATCTTGATCTTAACATAAGATTTTTAATGCTGTGTGATAGTGTGCACACAATTTCGGACTATGGCGGATATTACTACAGATGTTCAAGGGAACAGTCGACAACCAATAGATATGACGTTAAACTGTTTGAACAAACCGAGCTTATGCTCACGGAACTCGAGCGTTTTGGAAAAGAAATCGGAAAAGACATTTCAAAAATAAGAAAAATTAACGATAGCACACATGTTTTCCATGAAATTGAAAAGTGTTTGAAAAGCAAAACCGAAGCGGAAGAAAAAGTTGGTTTTATCAATTGTATGTTAACAAAACTCTCGAAGCAACTTCTTTTAGAAAATTCTTCACACGAAGCTTTTTTATACTTGAACTCAGATCTTATACTAGACGATAAACTTTTGCTTTGTCATAGTATTTTAAAAAGGATAGAGCAAAGCGAGGCGCTTTTGCCGGAGCAAAAGAACAGATATTATATTGATTTAATATTTAGATTTGTTGAAAGTTCGATACCACTTGCGGATATAATTGAACAAGTACAAACAATTAAAAACAATTTAACCGACCAAAGATGTATTTTAGAGTTCGCAAAAACACAGTCTATTAACGGAAAAATATCGTGTTGGTTGATTTATCTGGGGCTTGAAAGTGTATTGGTGAAAATTCTTTCATTAAAAAAATAGTTTATATTTTAATTTTTTTGAGGTGCGCTAATGGCAAAAGTATCTATAGTTATTCCGGTTTATAACGTGGAAATGTACATCGAACAAAGCCTTAATTCTATTGTGCAACAGAGTTTTAAAGATATCGAGATTATAATTGTTGACGATAAAGGAACAGATGAAAGTATCGAAATTGCAAAGATATTTGCACACAAAGACGACCGTATTAAAATAGTTGAACATGAGAAAAATAAAGGTCTGCGCTGTGCAGTTATGACGGGCGTTGATAGTTCAACAAGCGAATTTGTCATGTTTGCGGACAGCGATGATTATCTTCTTTTAGATTACATTGAAACGCTATACAACGAGATAATTAAAACAAATGTAGACTGTGTCTCGTCGGGTTTTGTAGAACAAAGTGAAAATGGGGACAAGATTTCGTTGCTTAACGAAACAAAGACATTTAACAAAAACGAGATTAAAAAAGAGATAATAGATTTATATTTTGAACAAACAGAGAATTTTCATGACGTTTTCGGCAACAGCCGTGTAGGCAAAATCTACAAAACCGATATTGTAAAAAAAGCTTTTGTCGGAGCTAGTGAAGCGGTAACTATGGGTGAGGATGTTGAGCTTAACTTGCGGTTTCTTTTGGTTTGTGACAGTGTTGCAACGTTAAGCGATTATGCGGGATATTTTTATCGAGTAAATCGCGAAAGTTCCATGACAAATATCTATACAATGAAACGTCTTAAAGGCCATGAATTTATGGAACAAGAGGTTGAAAAACTTGCAAGACAATATAATCTTGAGGGAAAAGCTCTTGGTAAAAACAACCCATATCGCCACCTTTTTAACTTCCTTAACGCAGACACCGATCACGGAGAAAAAATGCTCTGTGTAAAGACGATACTCGAAGGAATACCACATGGTGTATTAGTAGAAAACTCTGTTCAAGAACTTTTTATATATCTTTCGTCAAACATTCCGCTCGACTACAAGTTAAACCTTTTAGACACGGTCATTGAGCGACTTGAAAAAACCGATTTTATAACGTCAAAACAAAAGGACGAATATCTGATTTCGTTTATGTTCCACTACTTAAAAAGCAATCTTTCGGCATCTGAAAAGACAAAAGCAATTAAAAAACAAAAAGAAATTTTAAGCGATAAAAGATACCTTTTAGAGGTTTCTAAAACCCAACCGTTTATGGGAAAAATTTCGTATATGTTAATCTACCTAGGTTTTGAACGTCTATTGGTTTCAATGTCAAGTTAACATATACAAGTTATTAATTCACAAGAAAGGTTAGCCATAGTTATGCCAAAGGTTTCGGTCGTTGTGCCGGTATACAAAGTAGAAAACTATCTTGAACAATGCATAAATTCTATAATAGAACAAACGCTTTTAGATATTGAAATTGTTTTAATAGACAACGGGGGAGATGACCGTTGCCCTGAAATTTGCCGACGTTTCGAGCAACAAGACAAACGTATTAAGTTAATAACGCTTAAACAAAACATTGGGCTTCGGGGCGCGTGGATTGAGGGCTTAAACCACGTATCCGCGGAATATGTGACGTTTGTTGACAGCGATGATTTTATACAAAACGACTTTGTACGACAACTTTTTAACGCCATATCGAAACACAACGTAGATTGTGTTTCGGCGGGATATCGCGATTATATCGAGGACCGATATAACAAAACAAAGAAGTTTGACCAAAGCAAAATCTTTTTAAAACAAGCTATAGAAACCGAGATATTAACCCCCTTTTTTGAACAAACCGAGTCTATCGACAAGACGTTTGGAAACAGTCGTTGGGCAAAGATATACAAAACCGATGTTTTGAAAAAGACCGCAAAAAGTTGCAATAAAGAGGTTAGTTCGGGGGAGGATATCGAGCTTAATATAAGATTTCTATCAAACTGTCAAAGCGTCATGGTTGTTGAAAACGTAGATGGATACTGTTACAGAAGCGTGAGAAGCGGAGCAATTTCACATAGATTTGACAGAGTGCGTTTGGGACGAGACGAGCTGTTTTATGACGAGATACAAAAGATAGCAAACGAGCAAAACCGTGAAGGAAAAGCACTTGGAACGGAACTTTTGTTTAATTCTTCTAACATACTTTTAAGATATCTGTCACAAGATACCGTGCTTTTTGAAAAGCTTGAGTGTGCACAAAGAATAATGGAGAGAGTTTTTTTTGAAGATAAACTTGACTTAAAAACAAAAGATCGACTTATAGCTATGTTTGTATACCCTTGCTTGGTAGGACAAGTTCCAAAATCAACAAAACTTGAACTTATCAGCAAGATAAAAAAACAACTTTCAGATAAAAAATATCTTTGTGCTTTTTCTAAAACCCAACCGTTAAAAGGTAGAATTGTATATCTTTCGGTGTGTCTAGGGTTGGAAAAGATTTTGATAAACGTCGTTGGATAAAAAAGGAGAAGGCAACATGCCAAAAGTTTCGGTAGTTATTCCCGTGTATAATGTAGAAAGGTATATAAAACAATGTTTAGACTCTGTTTTATCTCAAACGTTTACCGATATCGAAGTTATAATTGTCAACGACAAAAGCCCGGACAAAAGCGCAACAATTATAGAGAGCTACGCAAAAAAAGATAGCCGAATTATAGTTTTGGAACATCAAGAGAACATGGGATTAAGAAGCGCGGTTTTCACAGGGCTTGAACATGCTAAAGCAGAGTTTGTGACGTTTGTGGACAGCGACGACTGGTTAAAAGACAATCATGTTGAAACGTTGTATAATATGGTTGTCGAAAAAAATGCCGACCTTGGAGTAGTTGGGTTTTACTATTATGCCGAAGATAAATATAAACAAGTTTTTTTGGGAGAAACAAGGGTATACACTAAAGAGGAGATAGAAAAAGAAGTTTTAACTCCTTTTTTTGAACAAAATGAATATCTTATCCACAACATACAAAACTCTCGCTGGGCAAAGTTATATAAAACAAAACTTTTAAAAAAAGCCGTTGTGGGGGCAAATACAAAGCTCATCATGGGTGAGGACGGAGAGCTAAACATTCGTTACATATCGCTTTGTGAAAAGATAGCGGTTGAAGGGGACAAAGCCTCATATTGTTATCGCGGAGACAACACGGGAGCGATGACCAAGAGATATAATCTTAAAAGGCTGTTGCAAAACGATATATATATCGAAGAACTGCGAAAAATAGCTAAACTTCAAAATCGTCCCGGAAAAGCTTTGGGGTATGATCGAGATGTTTTGGCACACGAGCAACTTTTTATTTACTTAAACGCATACAACGGATATAATGATAAGGTTGCTTGTGTAAAAAAAATATTAGCTAAAGTAAAGGATAGAACGGTTATTTTACAAAAAGCCGAACAATCAATTCTTCCGATTAAAATAGGACTTAAGCTAATAGCGAATGGAAATATAAAAATGGGAGTTTTTTTGTTTCAAATAGTAGTCATATTAAAAAATCTATTTAAAAAAGAACAAAATCCAAATATCCAAAACATCAAATAAATGGAGAAAGCTTTATGCCAAAAGTTTCGATAGTAATACCGATTTATATGGTTGAAAAATATATTGAACAGTGTTTGAATTCGATAGTTGCTCAAACTTTTTTTGATATCGAGATTGTTTTGGTGGACGATAGGGGAACAGATAACAGCATTGAGATTGCAAAAAAAATTGCTGAAAATGATAACAGAATTAAGATTATTAGGCATGATAAAAACAAAGGTCTACGTTGTGCTGTTTTTACCGGTATAAACTCTTGTTCGTCGGAATACGTTATGTTTGCGGACAGTGACGACTATGTTAAAAACGATTATGTAGAGGTTTTGTATAATGCTGTAAAAAAATACGATGTCGATTGTGTTTCTTCAGGGTTTATAGAGGTGTATGAGGACGGAGAAAAAGTCACAAGTTTAAACGAAACAAAAGTTTTTGATAAACAGCTAATTGAAAAAGAGATTTTGTTTAAATATTTTGAAGTAACAGAAAATTACCACGATATTTTCAGTAATGGAAGATGGGGCAAGATATATAAAACAAAGGTTTTAAAATCGGCAGTTTGTGGAGCAAACGAAAAAATAACGGTGGGGGAAGATCTTGAACTTAATGTTCGGTTTCTTTTAAAGGCAAACAGTATAGCGACGTTGTCCGAATACGAGGGGTATTGCTATCGTCTAAGTCGAGACGACAGCATGTCCAACAGATATTCGCTTAAAAAACTTTTTGAACAAGATCTTTTGTTTGACGAGATAAAAAAACTTGCACAAAACCATAATTATAAAGGTACTGTAATTGGCAGAGAGCTTGTCCGAAGTTGTGACAACCATATGCGGTTTTGTCTTGCGGAGAAAACCGATGTTTCGGAAAAAATACGTTCCGCCGAATATATTATAGACAGGGTTAGTAAAAGCGAAACGGTGAGCAAGGAGGAGAAAAATCGATGGCTTGCGATTTTGACAAAAACGGTTGTGCAAGCGAATATACCGAAAAAGCAAAAACTAGAGCTTGTCAAAAAACTTAAACAAAATCTATCAAATAGAAATTATCTTTTAGAACTATCAAACTCTCAACCGATTTTTGGAAACATATACTACAAAGCTTTATATTTTAATCTTGAAGCTTTAATAGTCTATCTAATGCCAAGTAGCTAGCGCATTTCTAAACTTTAAAGCTACATCTAATATAAATAATCCGAAGTGCAATTTTTTTAGAGAAACTTTTTTTGTCAGGTGGACATAACGCCCCTTTATAATTGTTTTGGGGCGGGGGAGTTTCGAATCTCCCCCTTTGTCCCCCGACACCCCCAAAACCCCCTCAACGATTTAGGGCGACACACGCCCTAAAAACCCGTTCCGCTTTTTGCGCTTTATAAACTGTATACTGCAAAAAGCTTGAATAGCAGTTCTTTTTTTGAAATCATATTTTCAAAACTTTTTGTTGCTTTTAGGGGAGATAGAGTAGGGGCGGATACTTTATCCGCCCGCCACAAGGCAGAGCTCTTGTAAATAACCCTACGGCGTTTTCAATACGTATTTTAAACTGCCCGACCATAGGTCGGATGCAGAAATATAAATAATCCTGTGGATTATTTATATTAGATACAGCTTAAAATACAAGAAATACTACGTTTTTGCACCATCGGTGCAAAATGCCGAGCGAAGCAAGGCAAGGAGTATTTCCCAAATCTTTACCGCAGGTAAAGATTATTTATATTAGCCATAGTATTTCTAAACTTTAAAGCTACATCAAATTATAA
>CAYJJR010000057.1:0-14150 GCA_964370565.1 uncultured Oscillospiraceae bacterium
TTTTGGTGTGAAGCATGAGTAAAAAGTTCTCTTGTTAGTCACTCCCTTAGGAGGGACGCACACTATCCATTATGTTATGAGGGCATATTCATTTAGCTTTTCACAAACGAAACATTTTTTTGTAATAGAATTTTTTAGCGGTACATAGATATTATAATGATTTTGTTTGAAAAAATCAATTAGATTTTTTAAGTTAATAATTATTGTATTATTTTGTAGTGCTTTTTTTAAAAAAACACTGTGATTTCCGATATTATTACAAAAAAATAAATTTATGTGATTTTAGGTTGCTCTATACTATTAATTCTGATATTATGTGTATAATGCTAAAATAAATGTTTTGGAGAACTGTTATGAAACAAAGAACAGAAAAACTTTTTGAACAACTGTTACAACGTAGAGCCGATCTTGAACCGCAAAGCGATAATATAAGACAGATGCTTAACATGATGATCGAGACGTATAACAAAGGCGGAAAGATCTTGGTTTGCGGAAACGGCGGAAGCAATTCGGACGCAGAGCATATTGTTGCGGAACTGATGAAAGGCTTTATGCTAAAAAGAAAATTGCCGGAAGACTTGAAGGCGAAGATGGCGGATCTTTTTGGATATGACGGAGAGTTTTTAGCGGATAATCTTCAAGGGTCGTTGCCGGCGATTAACCTTAACGCCCATTGTTCGCTTATGTCCGCGTATGGAAACGACGTCGCCTCGGTTTACGCATATGCACAACAAGTTTATGGTTTCTCAAAACCGGAAGATATGCTTTTATGTTTAAGCACGTCGGGAATGGCAAGAAATGTTCGCTATGCGGCGAAGTTTGCAAAGATAATCGGGCTTCCTGTCGCGTCGCTAACCGGCGAATCGGGAGGAAAACTTAAATATGTTTCAAACTGCACAGTGCACGCGCCGAGCTCGGAAACACATATTATCCAAGAATACCATCTTTCGATATATCATTTTTTGTGTGCGGCAGTTGAATCGGAATTTTTTGACGAATAGCCATGATAATTTAGCGGCAACAGGTAGTTTGCCGCTTTTGTTTTTTCATTTTTAATTTTTTAAGGAGATTGTCTGTTGATAAAAGGTGAACTTCTTGCGCCGGCAGGGGATTTTGAATGTCTTGATGCTGCGCTTTATTTTGGGGCGGACGCGGTTTATATAGGCGGCGAGTTTATGCAACTTCGTGCGCAAGCCGCGGCTTTTTCGTTGGCCGATATAAAAAAAGCGGCAACACTTTGTAGAGATAAAGGAAAAAAACTATACGTAACGGTAAATAGTTTTGCGAACAACGGAGAAATTGCAAAACTTTTTGACTATGGTAAAGCGCTTAAAGACGCGGGTGTAGACGCCGCCATAGTGTCCGATATTGGCGCGCTTGATGCTCTTAAAAAAGGTTGCCCCGACCTTGAAATACACATAAGCACCCAAGCAAACTGTATGAACTATGGTTCTGCTAACGTATATTATAATATGGGTGCAAAAAGGATAGTCCTCGCTAGGGAACTTACCCTTTCGGATATAGCCGAAATAAGGGCGAACACAAGTAAACAACTCGAGCTTGAAGCATTTGTGCACGGCGCGATGTGTATGGCGTATTCCGGACGGTGTCTTATAAGTTCATATCTAACCGGACGAAGCGGAAACAGGGGGGACTGTGCCCAAAGTTGTCGTTGGAGTTATGGCTTAGTTGAACAAAAACGCCCCGACGAGATGTTTACCGTCGAGGAAAGCGAAAACGGAATGGCAATATTAAGCTCGGAAGATCTTAACTGTCTTTCGTTTTTGGACAAGATAGCGAATGCCGGCGTCGTTTCGTTTAAAATAGAAGGACGAATGAAATCAAGGTTTTATGTCGCCTCAACCGTCAACGCATACCGCAAACGAATGGACGGCGTCGGAGAAGTTGACGATCTTCAAAAAGAACTTTCAAGCTTGAGTCACAGACCGTATTCAAACGGCTTTTATCTTGGCGAACGCGGGAAATACGTTGAGAACGTAAACGGTTATATAAGAGATTGTACAGTGGCGGCGCTCGTCACAGAGGATATGCAAGACGGAAAAGTTACCGTTATGCAACGCAACTATTTCAAAAAGGGCGACCGACTTGAGGTTGTGTCGCCAAACTCGATAGGCGAAAGTTTTGTTTGCGATATAATTATTGATAAAAACGGTAATATTTGCGACAAAGCTAACAAGGCTACCGAAACGGTGAGGTTGTCGTGTGATATTCCTCTTAAAAAGGGTGACTTTTTACGTACGAGACAAACAGAATATAACAAGGATAGGGCGGTATGGTGAACGTTGAGATACTTGCCCCGTGTGGTGGAAAAGAACAACTGATAGCGGCGGTTAGAAGCGGAGCCGACGCGGTTTATCTTGGCCTTTGCGGGCACAACGCAAGGGCAAAAGCCGAGAATTTTGATAGCGAAACGCTCGTTTGGGCGGTTGGGTTTTGTCATGCGCGAAACGTTAAAGTATATGTAACGTTAAATACCATAGTAACGGACGACGAGATACCCGAGATAATAGAGGCGTTAAGGCTTGTTTCAAAAGCGGGGGCAGACGCCGTTATTGTCCAAGACTTGGCAGTTGCGAAACTCGTTAAAGAATGTTGCAAAGGCGTTGAGCTCCACGCCTCGACCCAAATGGCGGTGCACAACGTTTCGGGAGTTAAGGCGCTTGAAAAACTGGGTTTTTCTCGCGTGGTTCTCGCGCGGGAACTGACACTTTCCGAGATTGAACATATAACAAAAAACGTTTCGATTGAAACCGAAGTTTTTATACATGGTGCGCTGTGTGTTTCGATGTCGGGTTGTTGCTATCTGTCTTCAATTTTGGGGCAGATGAGCGGAAACAGGGGGAAATGCAAAGGGCCTTGTAGGCTTAATTTTAGGGCGAACGACCGAGAATTTATACTGTCTCTTAAAGATATGTCACAGATAGATTATGTTAAAAAGCTTTCCGAGATTGGGGTTTCGTCGTTTAAAATCGAGGGAAGACTTAAAAGCGCGGAATACGTTGCGCTTGCGACAGACGCGGTTTTAAAGGCGAAAAACGGCGAGCAATATGAAACGAAACAACTTGAAGCAGCGTTTTCGCGGAGCGGGTTTACCGAAGGGTATATATCTGGTCGTCGCGATATCGAGATGTTTGGAATTAGAACCCAAAACGACAAACAAAAAACCGAACAACTTGGGAAAAAACCAAATGAACTTTTCCGGAGAGAGCGGCAGTCGGTAGCCGTTAAAGCGTTTATCGAGATAACAAAAGAAAGGTCGGTTCTAAAAATATCTGACGGTTCAAACGACGTTGAAACAGCTTTTGAGGGTGGACAAGTTCCGATAAAAAGCCCGACAAGCTACGACGCGGCGTTTCAAAGCGTTGCAAAAACGGGAGGAACTCCTTTTTTTGTAGATGAATTTGAACTTGTCAACAAACAACAACTTTTTGTTAACGGCTCAAACATAAATTCGGCAAGGAAAAAGTTGCTTGAAGCTCTGCTTTTAAAACGAGAACAACCACAGCCAAAAGAGTTTTGTGAATATGAAAAAGTTGTTTATAAAAAAAGAGAAAAAAATTCAAACAATTTTGTTATGATAAGGTTTGAAACCTATTTACAAACTCAAAAATTTTCCGCCCGACAACTTGTAGATTTTTCACTTCCTATCGACGAGATAATTAACAACCTTGACGAGATAAAATCGAGAGGCTTAAAACCAAAGATCGAGATACCACGATTAGTTTTTCCGTTAGATGAACAAGCGATAGGGCAAAAGTTAGACAAGCTTGAAAGTTGTGGATTTGACACGGTGACGGCGTCAAACATCGGCGGAATACATATGGCAACCGAAAGAGGCTTTAACGTCGAAGGGGGATTTGGTCTAAACATATTAAACAGCCTGTCATTAGAACAGCATAGGCTACTTGGACTTTGTCGTTCCGAGCTGTCGTTTGAACTTTCGGCGAACAAGATAAGGGATATTCAAAAAAACATCGATGTGGGTATAGTCGCATATGGCTTTTTGCCACTCATGTTTTTCAGAAACTGTCCGGCAAAGACAAAAGAGGGCTGTGGAAACTGTGGCGGAACGGCAAAAATTGTCGATCGAATGAACAAACAGTTCACAGTTTTGTGCAGACAAAAAAGATACTCGGTGCTTTTAAATCAGGTTTGTTTAGATGTTACAAAAAGGAATATCGAAAACATAGATTACAAATTGTATTATTTTACGACCGAAACTTCTGAAATATGTTGCGAAATAGTTAACGGAACAGAACAAAAAGAGATTAGTTTCACCAACGGCTTGTATTTTAGAGAATTAATATAAAACGAAAGGCAGAATGAATTATGCAACTTTTAAAACAAAGGATATTAAAAGACGGAACGGTCCGAGAGGGAAAGATAATCAAGGTTGACAGTTTTTTAAACCATCAAGTGGACACGGTGCTGATGGACGAGATGGGCAAAGAGTTTGCAAAACGTTTTGAGGGCGAGAAGATAACAAAGATACTAACTATCGAAGCGTCGGGGATATCTATAGCGGTTATGGCGGCGAAACATTTCGGCAACGTACCTGTTGTGTTTGCGAAGAAATCTGCATCAAAAAACCTGAACAAAGAAGAACTTTTAACGTCAAAAGTTCATTCATACACAAGAGACGTTACATATGATATTCAAGTTTCGGGGCGGTTTATAACTAAAGAGGACAACATTTTGATACTCGATGATTTTCTTGCAAACGGCCAGGCGCTTTTAGGTCTTATTGACCTTTTAAACCAAGCCGGCGCAACGCTTGCCGGATGTGGAATAGTTATTGAAAAAGGCTTCCAAGACGGCGGCGACATAGTCAGAGGAACAGGGGTTAGAGTCGAGTCGCTTGCGATAATAAAGTCTATTGAAGACGGTAAAATTTTGTTTGAAGATTAATTGATATTACAATTAATTTGTTGTATAATTATATGGATATGCTTGTAACCTAAACCTTGAAGGTATTAAAGGTATTTGAATTCGAGCACAAGGGAAATAATCGGCCTTGATTTAGGGTTATGATTAAACGCTCGGATATGTGGTTTGCAGAAAGGAATATAGTTATAAGTTTGGTAAGTTTGGACAAAGATAAAGCTAAATCTGTGTTTAAAATGGGATACCCAAGGAAGATTGCGCTTGGGTTTTTGTGTGTAATAATTATAGGAACTGTTTTGCTAAGTCTTCCTATATCGACCAAAGACAGAACTGCGACAAATTTTGTCGACAGTTTCTTCACGGCGGTTTCCGCCTCGTGTGTAACCGGACTTGTAGTATACGATACGTTTGCACATTGGTCTTTGTTCGGTCAACTGGTCATTCTGACGATGATCCAGATAGGTGGGCTTGGTTTTATTGCGCTTATTGTTTCGTTTTATTTTTTCACAAACAAAAAAATTGGGCTTGAGACAAGAGGCCTTGTCATGGAAAGTCTTAACGGTATGCAACTTAGCGGGATAGTTCGTCTTGCGAGGCTGATGATTGTTGGGTCTTTGGTTGTCGAACTGCTTGGCGCAGTGTTGCTTTCGTTTCGGTTTATACCACAGTTCGGTTTGCTTAACGGCATCTACACAAGTGTGTTTATCTCGATTTCGGCGTTTTGCAACGCAGGGTTTGACATTCTTGGGGTCAACGGGCAGTTTTCGTCGCTTACATCATACAACGACGACCCTTATATACTTTCTATAATAATGGTGCTCATAATTCTTGGGGGATTGGGTTTTTTCGTCTGGTCCGACCTTATAAAAAATAAGTTTAACTTTAAAAGCTATTCGCTTCATTCAAAGCTTGTCATAACGGTTTCGGCGTTTTTAATTGCTTTTGGAGCGGTCTATTTCTTTATAGTTGAATATAACCATTCGCTTGAAGGCATGTCGATTGTCGATAAGCTGTTTAACTCGTTGTTTGGCGCGGTAACGCCACGAACCGCCGGTTTTAACTCGGTGGATCAAACAACGTTCAGCGCGGGCGGACAAACGATTACAACGCTTTTAATGGCGGTTGGCGGAAGCCCCGGCTCGACTGCGGGAGGACTCAAAACCGTTACACTTGCTGTTCTATTTATCTCGCTTAGAAAAACGCTTAGACCCAACAAGGGGGACAGTTATTTCGGGAGAAGTATCGAAGACGGAATAGAGAAAAAGGCGTTTTCGATAGCGGCAATATATTTCTCGCTTATAATCTTCGGTTGTCTTGTGCTTTCGGCGCTTTTGCCAAGCGAACCACTCGACAAAGTCGTGTTCGAGATTTTTTCCGCAATGGGGACAATTGGTCTTTCGCTTGGAACGACTTCCGCGTTAACCGTTCCGGCTAAACTTGTGGTGGCGTTTTTGATGTTTTGCGGTCGGGTTGGAAGCCTTACTTTTATTATGATCTTTAAAGATGCGGTTCAAGTTCAAACCGGACTTACGCGACCGAAAGAGAAAGTAAGCGTTGGATAGGTTTGGATAGTTAGGAGTTAGGAGTTAGGAGTTAGGAGTTAGGAGTTAGGAGTTAGGAATGAAGGTGTGTTGGCTTGCGCCAACAGATTTTAGTTTTGATTATACAGTTGTTTAATATGGAGGGAAAATGAAAACAGTTTTAATTATTGGACTTGGAAGATTTGGGATTGAACTTGCGAAAAAGTTTATTTCACTCGGTTGCGAGGTTATGATAGTCGACCAAAACGAGGATAACATCGAAGAACTCGTTTCTATCTCGACAAATATTCAAATCGGAGATTGTACAAAACTTGAGGTTTTGAAATCAATAGGTGTTTCGGATTTCGACCTGTGCTATGTGTGTATTGGGGAAGATTTTAGAAGTAGCCTTATAATAACCGCCCTTTTAAAAGACCTTGGCGCAAAACGAGTTTTAAGCAAAGCGGGAAGCAAGCTTCACGAGGAGTTTCTTTTGAGAAACGGCGCCGACGAGGTTATATATGCCGAAAAGATTGTTGCCGAAAAGTATGCGATTATGAATTCGTCTGACAACTATTTTGATTTTATGCAGTTTTCAGGAGACTATTCGATATTTGAGATTGAACCTAAACAAAGTTGGATAGGGAAAACTATAGCAGAAGTTAACGTCAGAAACAAGTTTAACATCTCGATTCTTGCGGCGAAAAGTGGCGACAAAGTTTTGCCTATGCCGGGCGCAGACCATATGTTTGAAGAGGGACAAAGGATAATGATCTTTGGCAAAAAAGGCATGGTCGAGAAGATGCTGGACTAGCCAACATATTATTTTAAAAAAGGATCCAAAAAATGAATGACCAAAACAAAAATATTAAGATAGACAAACGTTTTAATATCCCGAGCTATGAACAGTTTTTAGAGGATAACAAGACGAAAAAATTCAACAAATTGTGCATGACAGAGGTTATAAATGCCGACATGTCAATAGCCACATTTGGAGAACAAAAATATTTCGACTCGAGTGCCGAAATTCTTGCTATGGGAAACATGGCATATGTTCAGATGGGAATTGACCATCTTGTTAAAGTGTATGCACACACATATAAATCGTTTATGGCGGTTGCGAACGACGAGATGAGCGACGACGATTTTTATAATTTGATGAAAGCAAACCATGAACAATATGAACTGATTACGGCAAGCCAAACAGGCCTTGGCGGCGTGTCGCGTTTTGTTTTGGTTTTTGGAAACGACTTGGTTGACCGAGCCAGAAGCACGTATTTCATGAATAAAAAACTTCCAAACAACTTTATTGTTGCGAGCGACGAGCGAGAAAGACTTTTATCAGAAGCGGAAAAAAACATCGAAAAGTTTGAGCTTTTGAACCATGCAATAATCAACGACAAGGTAGTTCCGTTTTATCAAGGGATATACAACAACGATGTTGGCGAAATAGGCAAATATGAAGCGTTGATGAGGATATATGACAAAGATGGAAATGTTTGTCCTCCGGGAATGTTCCTCGAAGCCGCAAAAAAATTAAAATTATATATCCAGATAAGTAAAATTTTAATCGACAAAGCTTTGAAAGATTTTGAAGGAAAACAAAGCGAATTGGGTTTAAACATTTCGATTATCGATATTGAATCTGAAGAATTTAGAAAATGGTTTATAAACAGACTTTTGCAACATCCGACACCGGAAAAGGTTGTTGTTGAATTTGTTGAAACAGAAAACTATAACAACAACGATGATCTGTTTTGTTTTTTGAACCAACTGCGCAACATCGGTTGCCAAATCGCTGTTGATGACTTTGGTGTTGGATTTGCCACTTACACTTCGATAGTTTCGCTCAAACCCGAAGTTATCAAGATAGATGGTGATATTGTTAAAAATCTTGCGACAAACGAGGACAACCAAACGATACTTAAATCTATAAAGTATATGGCGGATTTAATTAAAGCAAAAACCACCGCCGAGTTTGTTGAGGACGCAACTATTCAAGAGATAGTTGTAAAATATGGAATTAATAACTCGCAAGGATATCACTTCGCAAAACCGCTTCCAAAAGAACAGCTTGATATAAAATAATCTCGGGGAACTATTCGATTTTTGAGATTGAACCCAAACAAAGTTGGATAGGGAAAATGATAGCGTAAGTTAACGTTAGAAACAAGTTTAACATTTCAATTCTTGCGGCGAAAAGTGGCGACAAAGTTCTGCCTATGCCGGGCGCAGACCACATGTTTGAAGATGGACAAAGGATAATGATTTTTGGCAAAAAAGGAATGGTGGAGAAGATGTTGGACTAAATAACATACTATTTTTTGAAAGGAAAAAAGAAACATGGATAGTTCTAATTGTAATAAAACGCTACATACTCAACAAGATCAAGCAAAAAAAGTCACTAACGTCATAGAGCTAACCCCGACAAAATGGAAAGAACTTATGGACGAGGTTTTTTCTCCAATGTTTGAAAAGGATTTGGGGCTAAAATATAAAGGTGGGTATATTTGGGCTGGGGAATGGGAAAACCACAAAAGAAAAATAATTAAAGTTTTTTTGATTAACAATTCATTTGGGACGCTTCAGTGGGGATGGTGTTTTGACTTTGTTCCAAAAATAAAGGACAGAGGACTGCAATATTACAGAACCGAAAAGTCTGTTAATATACATCTAATGGAGTACCCATTTGGTTTTTTAGCCGCAAGTAGATACCCCGAAGAAAGAGAAGCCACCACACTACGATCAGTCGAGTCCAACATTACCATAGAACAACTAAAAGACCAACACAGAGAAACATACAGATATTTAAAGGAAAGAATACAAAAATATTTTGAAAGAACAAAAGAATATTCCGGATTGGTAAAAGAAGTTGATGATAAACTTTCCACGTCCTACTATAAATGGTGTCACGACTTCGACCTGACTGTCGTTAAAAGTTTTCTGTTAGCTTCAATAGGCGATAAAGATGCTGCTATTAAAACTATTGATTTAATTGATTTTACAAAACAAAAACCGGGTTTGCGACAAAAAATATTAGATAAATTTGAATTGGCAGAACAAACGTTTCGTGAAAATAAAGAGTTGCTTGATAAAAAATAAGTTGTAGGATTATTTTATCCGTTGTTTGAAAGGGGACAGAATGAAAAAAACAAAAGTCTTTATAATAATGGTGGTCGTTCTTGCCCTTGTCGTGACAATGGGTTTTGTTGACTACATAAGGGTATATCAAGGAAAATTCCCTTTGTTTACAATACCTGTAACGGCGGACGACGGCGGTTCGGGGAGCTACTATGGCCTTGGCTATTCAATCGACATAGAGGGTAACTTTATGCCGGAAGATCCACTTCCCGGAATAAAACATGTCTACTATCATGTTTTTGGAATGCTTGTTAAAGTAATCCATTTTGAATAGAACCAAATATTCGATATTTTGTTGTAAAAAGGAGGGTTTCAGAATTGAAAAAACTAAGTTTTTTTTTGGCTTTAACGTTCGCTGTTTTGTCCCTTTCGCCGATAACCGCACATGCAAACATGGCGGCGCCACTTGATTCCGATATTGGGTCTTCGGTAACTTTTGAAAAAAACGACGATATTTCGGTTTTGTCCGAGGTTTTGGATATAACGGTCGACGGTGACCAAGCGAGCATTGTTGCAACCTATACAATGAAAAACACAACAAACGAAACGGTGACAACACCGTCGATGTTTGTCTCGCCAAACGTAGAACAAGGCAGGGTTCAAGTTTTATTAAACGGATATGAAACGGATTTTACGATCGAAAGCTACGGCATTAATTATGATACCGATATCACGACAAACGGTTGGCAGTACGCCGTTCTTTCGGGCGACGAAATAGCAAGCCCTGATGATACCCAAACAGTCGATACCATCACGTTCGAGATGGCATTTTTGCCGAACGAGGAGTACGATGTTGAAGTGAGATATATCTACAAACTAGGCGGAAGACCCGACATAGATTTCGATGCAAAGTATGGAGAGATTAAATATTACCTAACTCCTGCGGCGACATGGAAAGATTTTGAGAACCTGACAATTAATCTTTATCTAGATATAGATATGCCTATTTTGGTTGAAAGCGAAACAAATTTACAATTTGAAAAAGTCGCTTCAAGAACATATCAATATGTTTCGGACAGCTTGCCGGAACAAGATTTAAGAATAATAATCGACCAAAACGCTTGGCAGTCATTCTGGGCTTTTTTCAAAAATCCGTACATGGGTATGGCGTTAATGATGCTTTCGCCAATTCTTGTGCCAATAGCGTTAATAGCTGCATTTATAATATGGCGAATAGTTAAAAACAAAAAACAAAATAAATTGAAATAAAAAAAAGGAACAGCTTATTTTATGGAGAAAATAATAGCAAGACTTACAGGTGAATTTAAAGTAGTTAAAGTACATGCGGAAAACGTCATTAAACTTATAGATGAAGGAAACACAATTCCTTTTATCGCACGGTATAGAAAAGAGCAAACCGGCTCGATGGACGACCAACTGTTAAGGGATTTTTCCGACAGACTGATATATTTAAGAAACCTTGAAGCACGGCGTGAAGAGGTTAAAACCGCTATCGAAGCGCTTGATAAGTTAACCGATGAACTTCGTGAAAAGATAGATGCCGCGGAAACTCTTTCCGAGATAGAAGACCTCTATCGTCCGTATCGACCAAAACGCAGAACAAGGGCTTCTATTGCGCGTGAAAAAGGACTTGAACCGCTAGCACAGCTTATCATGCTTCAAGAAAAAGACGGAGAAAGCCCGCTTGTCGCCGCGGAGAGGTTTATTGACGAAGAAAAAGGGGTTAAAACCGCCGCCGATGCGCTAGCCGGTGCCCGTGACATCATCGCGGAAGATATCTCGGACGACGCCGAGATAAGAAAACAGCTTCGCCGTTTCATATTCATGAAAGGCGCCATTAACTCGGTTGCTTCAAAGGAAGACGACAGCGTATATCGTAACTACTATGAATACAGCGAACCTGTCAATAAAATTCAAAGCCACAGAATTCTTGCTATTAACAGGGGTGAAAAAGAAGAATTTCTTAAAGTTTCGGTCGAGATAAACAAGGTCGAGGCGATAGAGATTATAAACGGATTTGTTATAAAAGGCGAGGGCGAAGCGACAGAGCAGGTTCGTGAAGCGGCCTCGGACAGCTTCGAGCGACTTATATTCCCGTCGGTTGAGCGTGAGATTAGAAACCAGTTAACCGAAAGTGCAAACGAACAGGCTATCAAAACGTTTTCGATTAATCTTAAACCGCTTTTGCTCCAACCTCCGGTTAAAAATAAAATTACGCTGGGGCTCGACCCCGCGTACAGAACGGGTTGCAAACTTGCGGTTGTGGACGGTACGGGAAAGGTGCTTGAAACAAACGTAATATACCCGACTCCTCCACACAATAAAATTGAGGAAGCAACAAAAAAAGTTAATTCTTTGATAAAAAAATATAACATCGAGGTTGTGTCGATAGGAAACGGAACGGCTTCACGTGAATCGGAACAGTTTATAGCCGACCTTATTAAAGGAACGAATATAAGTTATATGATTGTGAGCGAGGCGGGGGCTTCGGTCTATTCCGCTTCAAAGCTTGCGGCATCAGAGTTCCCCGATTTCGACGTATCGTTAAGAAGCGCCGTGTCTATTGCAAGGCGGCTTCAAGATCCGCTGGCGGAACTTGTCAAGATAGACCCAAAAAGCATTGGTGTCGGACAATATCAACACGACATGCCGGCGGCTCAACTTGACGGAGCGTTAATTGGAGTTGTTGAAGACTGTGTTAACGCGGTTGGCGTAGACCTCAACACGGCGTCGGCGTCGCTTCTTGGAAGAGTTTCGGGAATAAATTCCGGCATAGCGAAAAATATCGTTGTGTACCGTGAGGAAAACGGAGCGTTTGGCGGAAGAAAACAACTACTTAAAGTTCCAAAACTCGGCGCAAAAGCGTTTGAACAGTGTGCAGGATTTTTGAGAGTAGCCGAGAGTAAAAATATTCTCGATAACACAGGAGTCCACCCCGAAAGTTACGATGCGACAAAGAAGCTTTTGTTAAGCACCGGCTACACCCTCGAGGATGTGGCGAAAGGCGAGATCTCGAAACTTTCGGAAAAGGTCGCGGAACAGGGAGAAAAGAATGTGGCTGAAACTTGTGGAGTTGGCGTTGAAACGCTTCGCGATATCGTTAAGGAGCTGTTAAAACCGGGTAGAGATCCGCGTGATGAGCTTCCGCCTCCCTTGCTTCGTAGCGACGTTTTGACGATGGACGACCTTTCACCCGGCATGGAACTCATGGGAACGGTTAGAAACGTCGTTGATTTCGGCGCGTTTGTAGATATCGGGGTGCACGAGGACGGTTTGGTGCACATATCTCAAATCTGCGACAGGTTTATAAAACACCCCTCCGAGGTCGTCAAGACGGGTGATGTTGTCAAGGTTTATGTTATAAGCGTGGAAAAAGCAAAGAACAGGATATCTCTTACCATGAAAAAACCTAAGGAACCGACGATTGCTGGGAAGTAAGGTGCGGGCGTAAATGGATTGAAGTGGAAGTCTTGACAAAATTCCTAATTTGCAATAGTATAAATAAGTAATTAACTATATAAGGTAATACAGATAATGCAATTTATTGATCTTAAAGCGCAATACAATAATTTAAAAAAAGACATAGACCAAGCTATTCAAAATGTTCTTGATCATGGTGTATACATTATGGGCGAGGATGTTTTTGAGCTTGAAAAAAAACTTTGTGAATATGCCGGCGTAAAGCATGTTGTTACCTGCGCAAACGGAACAGATGCGTTGCAGATTTTGTTTATGGCATATGGCATAGGCCGCGGCGACGCTGTTTTTTGCCCCGATGTAACGTTTATTGCAAGCGTTGAGCCGGCTTGTATGCTGGGAGCAACACCTATTTTTTGTGATATAACAAAAAATACATATAATATTTGTCCTGTCTCTTTTGAAGAACAGATACAAAATGTATTGAGAAAAGGTTTGCATAAACCTAAAGCGGTTATTGCCGTTGATATGCTAGGAAATCCGGCGGATTACGAAAAGATTTCCGATATTTGCAAAAAATACGATTTAATATTAATAGAAGATGCGGCGCAATCTTTCGGTGCTTTATATAAGGGAAATAAATGTTGTTCGTTCGGAAACTCGGCGATAACTTCATTTTTTCCCGCAAAACCTCTTGGTTGCTATGGCGACGGCGGAGCAATTTTTACAAATGATGATACAGTTGCCGACATTGCAAAGTCGATTAGAATACACGGAAAAGGCACCTCGAAATACGACAACGTAAGGGTCGGCGTAAATTCTCGACTTGATACAATCCAGGCCGCCGTTTTAAACGTTAAGTTTAAAGCTTTTGTAGAATATGAAGTTGAGGCACGACAAAAGATAGCTGCAAGATATAACAAGGCATTTGAACAGAAGTTTATTACTCCACATGTAGATGAAAATTGTATGTCTATATACGCACAGTATGCTTTATTAGCCAAAGATAAAGCAGAGAGAGACGCGATTATAAAGCATCTTACAAACAGCAACATACCGAATATGGTGTACTACCCAACGCCACAGCATAAATTGAAGGTGTTTGAGGATAACTTATATTTTGATATAGATTTCAAAAACTCGCAAAATTATTGCGACAGAACGTTTAGCTTGCCTATGCACCCGTACTTAAGCGAAGAGGAGCAG
>CAYJJR010000058.1:0-13773 GCA_964370565.1 uncultured Oscillospiraceae bacterium
TTTTTATAGTGTACATTTTGCCGATTTCGGCATCAACTAACGTTGTTTGATTCATATAATTTTGCCTTCCTGCATGTTCCTCATGCGAGTTAGTTAACTAATACTAACCTATATTAACACACATATTTTCTCTTGTCAACAAATTTATCAACAAAATACGTTACCTTTGCCACCTTTTTTAATCTTTTTATTGTCTTTCAGTGAATTTTTTTATGCCATCGAACGTTTCTGCCGATATAATATGCTCAATCTTACAAGCGTCTTCGGCCGCTATCTCCTCGGAAACCCCGAATGAAACAAGCATTTTTTTAAGGACTATATGTCTCTCGTACATCTTGTTTGCAATCTCCATGCCTTTTTGAGTAAGCGCAATTGTATTGTCTTCCCCCATAACTATATATTCGTTTTCCCTTAGATTTTTCATAGCAACGCTAACGCTTGCTTTGGAAAAATTAAGCTCGTTTGCTATGTCGATAGAACGAACAACGCCTTTTCTGTTTTTTAATATCAATATAGTTTCAAGATAGTTTTCAGAAGACTCCATAATTTTCATATATAACCACGCCTCTTTTCTTTTCAATCTGCAAAACTTTGAGCTACTGCTTGTAAAACAAAGCCCAAATTTCCGTGACTTGATTTAAATCTAATACCTTAGATATAGTAATTAATTTATAACTTTACAATAATTATACTACATACACTTATAAATTAAAAGAAAAATTAAATATTTATTAATATTAAAACATGTTTTTGACGTTGTAATTCTTTGTGTTTTTACTTTTTTTGTGGTATAATTTCTTTGTTTAAATAAGTGCAAACTCAGTTTCCATGTCGTTATTTGTTTTATCAAACAACTTGAGACGGGTGAAAATATTAAAAATGAGGTTCTATAATGAATTTTGATATCACTTGGCCAATTCTGGCAATTTCACTTTTCACTCACAATTTTTTATACTTTAAACAGTGTGACAAGATCTTTGGTCTTCGTCCACACCGAAAAATGTTTATTTTGCCGCTATGTGTTTTAAACATCTTTATCCTCTTTGGAGTTCTTGTTTATTTGGACAATTTTATAATTGTAGGTTATCTTTTATCGTTAGTGTTCTACTATTTGGAACTTTGTTTTTGTTTTAAAGCCAAGCTTGTTAACGCATTGGTAAATATATTTTCCCTTATGATACATTTGATGAGTTTTCAAATAATCACCTATTCGATCGTTTCGATTGTTACAGGGGTAACTCTACATGAAGTTTACAACAACGAAACTTTCTTTATATCTATAATTATCGTTTCATATATAGTTAATTCGCTTTATATCCTGTCAACTTTATTTTTTCTTCCGATAAAGAATTTGAAAATTTTGGGCAAAGACTTCCCTACATTAAAACTACTGTTGTTCATACTTGTTGCAACTATGATTGGACTTTCAATAAACGTTTTCATGTATGTTTCAGCGCCGATAGATTTTCAATTTATCGAACTAGCACAAATTATCATCGTGTTAATTTGGCTTTTCATAATCTATTCATGTACCTATGTTATTTTAGGGTTTGAAATAATACGGGAAAACCAGTCAAGTTACGAAAAACAACTTGAACGCGCCTCTATCTATCAAGACACTTTGGCCAAACGTGTACAGGTTATAAACGAAATAAACTGTACTAAAAATCGTTTAACTAAACAGATACTGCACGGCAACGTTGTCGCCGACTATAGAGAGATAAGCTACACTCAACATCTTGAGCGAATTCTCCCAATGGTTCACGAAGACTACCGAGATTTGGTCGTTACAACGGAAGAACCGAAAAATTTTATCGAAAAGTTTAACAAAGACATCGATAAAATTTCATATGAATATCTGTCATACACCGAAAACAACGACACAAGATGGTATAATTGTGTCATATCAATTAGCCAAGATAAAGCAACGGGCGACATAATAGCCATCAACACGATTTCCGATATACATGAAAAAAAGGAGTTGGAACTCGATTTGATGTATAAATCGGAAAGAGACCTTTTGACGGGAGCATATAACAAACTTGCAACCCAAAACCTTATCACAACACATTTAAACAATTCCGGCGTTGGCATATTTTTTATGATCGACCTAGATAATTTTAAACTGATAAATGATAATTTCGGACACGCCTACGGCGACACGGTTCTTTGTGATGTTTTTAATAAATTAAAAGTATTGTTCAGAGACAGCGATATTTTAGGACGTGCCGGCGGCGACGAATTTATTGTGTTTATGAAAAATATATCCGACATCAAAGAGGGAGAGCTAAGAGCCGAAAAAATCTGTAATTGTATACAAAACATCTACAACAACAATACCGGGTTAGATATAGAAATCTCGTGTAGCGTCGGTTTATCGATATCAAAAGGAGACGATTTAGATTTCAAAAAGTTGTTCAACATGGCTGATATCGCGATGTATTATTCAAAAGATCATGGAAAAAACACATATGCCGTGTATGACGAAAATGTGCATAAAGATTATAAATCTAAAAGAGTTGTATCATAATTTTTTATTTGAAAAATCATATTTATTGCAATTTCAGGAGGATTGAGTTTTGAATTATAAAGATATATCCGCTTTGGTAACCGACGAAGGTACCGACCTTATATATATTTCAGACATAAAAGACTACGGCCTATACTACTTAAACAAAACGTTGCTTGACGGCTTAGGAATTGTTAACGAACAGGATTGGAAAGGCAAAAAATGTTATGAACTCTTGCAAGGCAAATCCGAACCTTGTGAATTCTGCACAAACCATCTTTTAAACCTAGACAGTTATTATGAATGGGAATATTACAACCCCCTTTTGCAAAGATACTACAGCATAAAAGATAAATTAATAAACCTTGACAACAACGACGTTAGACTTGAAGTTGCAACCGATATAACCTCAAAATTCCTTTTGGAACAAGACATTAAACTTAAGTACGAGGAACAAAAAACCCTTAACGAATGTGTCGAAGCCTTACATTCAAACGATGATTTACAGATTGACATGAGTAATCTTTTGAAGATTTTGTTACGATATTTCGGCGCATCCCGTGCATATATCTTTGAAATTTCAAAATGTGGTAAATTTATAGACAACACTTTTGAAGAATGTAGTGTTGGAGTAGCTCCCCAAAAAGATACACTTGTAAATATCCCAATTGAAGACGCTTCTCTTTGGTTTGAAATGTTCAAAGAAAAGGGCGAGTTTTCTATTGATTCGGTTCAAGATAACCTTGAAAAAGGCTCACATGAATACGAAATTTTAAACAGACAGAATATATCATCGTTAGTTTGTTCCCCACTTTACGATTCTAACAACGAAGTAACGGGATTTTTGGGTGTTGATGACCCGGGTTCAAACAGTAAAAACACTGCTCTTTTGCACCTGGTTTCTAAATCTATTTCGGACTATCTCGAAAAAAATCGTCTTTTCAACATGCTCCACGACCTAAGTTTCACCGATCTTTTGACCGGACTTAAAAACCGCCACAGCTATCGTTTAAAACTTTCGGAATACGACCTGTCCGAGCCGTCAACTTTAGGTGTTGCGTATGCGGACATCAACGGCATGAAAGAGATAAACGACACAAAAGGACACAAGGCCGGAGACGATGTTATTGTCGATCTTTCTAAAATATTAAACAACATCTTTAAAGATCAAACATATCGTGTAGGCGGCGACGAATTTGTTGTTTTATGTGAGAATATCGACGAAAAAGATTTTGAAGATAAGATATCACTGCTTAAGAAAAAAGTTTTTGAACATGAACTTTTAAAAATCTCTCTGGGATTTTCTTGGACTAGACAAGGTTCAAACGCAACAAAACAAGTCGAACTCGCAGACAGCCTTAAATACATGGAAAAGCAACAAAAGTATGGCTTGGAACAAAAAAACAGCAAATATTCTTCGATGTTGTCCCAAAACCTCGAACGCGAGATATTGGAACGTCGTTTTGTCGTATATCTCCAACCGCAAATAGACCTTAAAACCGAAACTCTTGCGAGCGCCGAAGCTTTGATTAGGCGTCTTGATTCTTCAGGACAGATACAACCGCCGTTTTCGTTTATTCCGTTCTACGAAAAAGAGGGCATAATTTCAAAGATAGACCTTTTTGTTTTTGAAGAGGTTTGTAGAATTCTTGCGGAATGGAATAAAAAAGATCTCTTTTGCTCGATTAAAGTTGCTGTTAACTTCTCAAGAATAACGATAGCGGAAAAAGGAGTTGTTCAAAAGTTAACCGAGATATGTGAAAGATATTCCGTTTCTCCAAACCGACTCATTGTTGAAATAACCGAGGCGATAGGATACATTAACCAAAATCTCTTGTCCAAGCTTATGAAAGATTTTTCAAAAAAAGGTTTTTCCATTTCACTCGACGATTTTGGTTCGGGACAATCTAATCTCGCTATTCTTACAAATTCAAATTTTGATGAACTTAAAATCGATCGAAGTTTAATTATCGATCTTGAAAGCAACGAAAAATCGAGAACAATAACAAAGCTCGCCATTGATGTTTGTGGTCAACTCGACAACCTCGATTCAATAGCTGAGGGTATCGAGACGGTTGGGCAGTTTAATATCTTGAGAGACATGCAATGCAAAAAAGGTCAAGGCTATTATTTTTCGAGACCGGTTCCTGTTGATGAGTTTGAACAAAAATATATGAATTAACAGAAATAAAACAATCGTGAATTAATTGTGAACCGCCCTTAAAAATTAAAACATGATGATTTTAAAAAGCTCATAAAAATCTATCATACAAAGATTACGCCATGTGTTTTTACTATTGCAAAAATACATGGCGTAATCTTTATGTCGTATGTGAAAACTCAACCTATCCTTTGTAGTAATCTACCACGTATTGGTTGCGTCCGTTGTTTTTTGCGTTGTAAACAGCTTTGTCGGCAAGTTTGAAAAGCGACGTCCAATTTAAGTCGTTCGTTTCACACAAAACCGCCCCAATGCTGGCACTTAACTTTACCGTATCCTTTTCGTTAGAGTATTCGGTTCTCATAGATATAAGCATCTCCTCCAACCGTAGGTGCAACACTTCTTTTGGTATGTTTTTCAAAAAAACTAAAAATTCATCTCCACCAAAACGGCCAATTATATCATCTTTTCTAAAGATATCTTGCAATTTATCTGCCGTGTCTATAATTGCTTGGTCTCCGACCAGATGTCCAAGCGTATCGTTAATTTTCTTTAAATAATCTAAATCCAAAACTATTAAGGCATAAGATTGATTTTTATTTTGCTCCATATGCTTAGTTACGGCGTCTTCAAATGCTGTTTTGTTTAAAACTCCGGTCAAGCCATCTGTCGAAGCTTTTTTTGTCAAAGCTTCCTGTTTTTTCTTTTCTTCATGCATTATATCAACGTATGTTTGCGATTGAAAAAACATATAGTAAAATATAATGCTAAGCACTGTGCAAATTTGACTTATATCTCGAATGTCAAACATCGCCTCTGTAACAATGCTAAAAGCAATCAACGCTACTATCGAAAAAACGATTATCGTTTCTAACTTTGAGCGCACGCTAAATTCTGTGACTACAGTAACCAAGATAGCCAAAAGATAGAATATTGATATAACATGAGGAACATATCCCAAAGGCCCTCGTACAAATTCATTTGCGCTTGTGTAAGAAAAAACTATATCTGTGAAAAATGCCGAAAACGAAGCTACAAGATTAATATAAGCCGGAACGGTAAGCAACGCAAGAATTTTTTTATTTTTTAAATTCCGTATACTTAATCGTAAAATTATGTAAGCTATAATAATCCTAATAGAATAACCAAGCGCCGACAACAACGTTCGAGCCATAACCGGTTCGGAGAAAGTTGATGTCCACAACTCTAAACCGTAAAAAATAATCTGTGCCAGTTCCAAAAAAATCAAAGCATAAAAAGCTCCTTTAATTTTTTTGTTTAACATAGAGTTGTTAAATAGGAAAATAAGCAAAAAGACAATCCCTATACAAGGGGCAAAAGTTATTGTAAAATAGTTGTAAGTTTCCATGAAATATGCTCCTTTTAATATGTAAACAAAACATATTAAACTATATTATAACATAATTCACCAATATTTAAAAATTATTTCACAAAAAAACACTATCTTTTTTTGAAGAAGTGTTTTTTTGATTATATGTTATAAAAAAAGAACGACAATTTTCAGTTTTTCTTGCGTGTCAATATTAACCCGACTATCGACCCGATAAAAATAATCGGCGCAATCCTAACAAATATCCATTCAAAGGCGTGGATAGCTACTCCGACAACGGCTGTTTCGGGGTCGCTATAGTCCCAATTAAGGTATGGGCTTCCATAGCTAGCAATTGCCGCAAAGGTCGCTATTATTCCTATACATAGTAATATAAACAACATATGAAATATTTTTCGTCTTGTGGTATTTCTTTGCGCCAACTGTAGGTTAATAATCTCTAGTTTTTCTGAAATTGCTTTTAAACCCTCAGCTTTGGGTTGGGCGATAGTCTCTCCTAGCAAAACGCTTACCGGCGTTTCAAGTTCCTTTGATATCGAAATCAACATATCGACATCGGGTACAGACAAACCTTGTTCCCATTTTGATATTGTTTGCCGAACCACGTTTAGTTTAATAGCAAACTCTTGTTGTGAAAGCCCTTTTGACTGTCTAATGGTTTTTAGATTTTTGTTTAACATAATTGATAACCTCCTGTTTTATGACGTTAGCAATATTGTATGCTAAACAACCCGTTGCCACAAGCAACGCATATTAACATTTTTTCAAAAGCACATTCCTACAACAAAACTTTGTTTATGTCATAGCCCTCTTTGCGGTTTATCTCCTCGCCGACAAGTCCAACCAACACATATTGTTTTGTGTTTTGGTCGAAGAAAAATTCGTCCAACAATCGGAATTTTTCTATCTGCCCCGTAGAACTTACGTGGGTTCTAGGACCTGTGCATGGGTGGACAACATCGCCAATTTTTATATGTCGCTCGTCGATATACTGTATCGAGATATCTTTCGATATATAATCCAATACTTTTTGTTCCATCTCTTTTATATCAAAGTTAGGTTTTTCGGGGAACGAAATAATAAAACCATGTCGAACGTCTCCATGTGAAAACGTTGTAAACGTTTCGTTAGGTATTAAAATTTCAAGCAGATCTTCGGCAGAATGCGCCATCTTTCGGTATATAACGGTAGAATGAACACGATCCGCAATCGGTTGTGGTTCGGGGCCGAAAATAGTTGGGCGAGTAACGATTATTTCGGCACCAACCCCAATCAAAAGGTTGGCATTGCGTTTTAATATCGGATAGATAAGCTCAAAATGTTCAACAACGACACGTCGACCGGCGGATATCGCGTTGTTTATTGCATCCGCGAGTTCATACAGTTGATGGAAACCCGTTTCAAACCTAATATCAAGGTGATAGGTATGTGGTTTGAAAAACCCTCCCTCTTCGATATCCATAATCGGAAGCGGCCTAACGTTTAAACCGTCGTCGTCGTTTGTCAACTCAAGCCCCGGAAACATGCCTTTGATAAACATGCTTTTTCCGGAACCCGCCTCGCCGATAAGCCCGATTAAACGATCGGTTGGAGTGAGATATTGTTGCGCTATTTGGTTTCCAAGTTCAAACAACCTCACGCTTCCTCTTGGTGCAAAATATACACTAAAAAGGTGATTTTGGCGAATACCAAGTGCTTGACTCATTGTGCACGCTCCTTTCCTGTTTTTCTCTTATAATATCACACAATTGTGAAAAGTCTGTTGTTGCGGTTCCAAAAAAACCAATAATAAGCTTAAGCTACAACAACAAAAAAATGCTAGAATTCGATATCCAAAAGTGGGGCGTGTTGTTGCGCTCCGTATACATCGGTTTCGCCAAGTGCACCCGAGCTTATTGGGCGCTTAATCGTAATTTTAATGGCTTTTGCCGGCATAAACTCAACAATGCTTATAATCTTGTCGGGGGTTATTTTATAAAGCTTGCAGATAAGCTGTTCGTTTATTATCTTTTTTTCGCAAAACATATCAAAAACGCTTTGTTCCTTGAACATGATATCAAGGGTCAGTTCATATGGCCCTGCGTTTTTGCTTCGTATAATCGTTGTTACATCGGTTAGTTTTGTCATTTTTTTGAACATCCTTTCTTTTTGCGTCAGTTTCGTGCGACAGTGAAGATTGGCAATCCTCAAAACCTTGTCATTTAAATCGCGGCGTAAGCCGCTCTTAAATTACGAATTACGCATTACGAATTATGAATTAACCTGAACTATCTCTATCGGAAAAAGCGTTTCGTCGTTTGTCGTTTCGATCAAGTGATATATACTAAAATTATAGACTTCGCCTGCGTGGAAATCGCTTGGCGAATATGGAAACGCAAGGTTTCCTGCCGTCGCTTTTCTTCCGTCGTATCCATAGTGGAGCATCGTTGAACGGGCGAAAGCACAGATAGTATCGGCGTTTTGCTGTGTATCGGCTACCGCTTCGATTATGATACCCAGTTCTTTGCTGTGTTCGGTGGTCGGGTTTGGTTCAAGTTCGGCCATTACCCCGTTTTTTCCGTATATAGTAAAATTGAGATAATATTCAATGTTTTGTGCTTTAAAGTTATCGGCCACCCTTTCTTTCACCGCAACTGTAATATCGTCTATCCCTTTTATCATTATCGGGTCACGTGTTCCGGCTATAGACACCGTTCTGTATCCAACACATTTTGCTCCCTCTAGCTTAACGGTGTTTTTTTCGCTTTCAACAAAACGGCTTCCCTTGACGATAACCGTGTTGTCGGTGTCTTGGATAAATTCACATTCCGTAAGGTCAAGATGTCCGCCGGGACCCGGCAAGATATATGGATTTGTTTTTTCATAAAGTGTGTGTGCCGCTACCGAAGTTGTTGTGCATTTCCTTATAGGGTTAAGCGGCTCAAGTTTGAAATAGTCTTCGCCGAGATATCCGAACATACAATCCGAACCACTTCCGGGATTGCAACAGATTGAAGCACATTCCAAAATCTTGCCAAGGTGAATTGCAAGGCCTTTGGGATAACCTTTTGCGATAGCCGGAGCGGCGAAAACCGCCGGGTCATAAGCACGGCCTGCCAAAACAACATCAGCACCCTGTTCCAAAGCATCTATGAACGGCTGTTCCCCCATCTGTCCGACGATGTGTGTTGTTTGTTCAACGTCTTTTTTTGTAAGCGGCTCGACGTGGTCAAGTTCCGAAATTTTTCCGTCATCAAGAGCTTTTAATATCTGTGGTTTTGTAAAATCCGAATATATAAGCGCAAGTTTGAAATTAAGCGATTTTTCTTTTGCTATCTCTAGAACAATGTCTCGACACCAATCAAGATGTGGTTTTGCTCCACTTCCGCCACACGACCCGACAACGACAGGAATTTTATTTTTAATTCCGGCTTCAAGCATTATTTCAAGGTCGCGTTTAACTGCGCCACGGTCGGTGAACGATATTCCGGAACCTAGGTAATATGGACCGGGGTCGGTTGAACCGGCGTCAACGGCTATTAAATCGGGGTTTCGCTTCATCCCCTCTTCAAAAGAAGAAAGAGGAAAACCATATCCCAAAATAGCGGTGGTTGAAAGTATCTTGTATTCTTTTTTCATGATGAAATAACCTATCCTTTCGAGTTAAGTGCGTTGTCAAGCGCGATTATTCTTTGCATCTCGTTGTACACAATCATATACCCCTCGTCCACGCCCATTCCGGGTTTCGCCAAAATTTGGTCGGGCTGTGTTGCCATTGCCACGGCTACACAAACTTGCGCCGAACGGTCGGTCTCGTTGCACGTTCCGCCTTGATACGCGCCAATTCCTTTTTGTTTACAGTATAATACCGCTTCAACCGTGTTGCTTATTCCGCCAAGGTCGGGCGTTTTAATTTGAACCATATGTCCGGCTTTGTTGTCGGCAAAATATTTAATGTCTTCAAGCGTGTTGCACCATTCGTCCGCGACTATCTCGGCGTTTATTCCCTGTTTGTCGATAATCTCGGTTATAGCTTTAAGCGCCAACATCTGTTTTTCTCTGTCCTCAACGTCCATTGGACCTTCAATTCTAAGTTTAAACGGGGCAGCTATTTCGGAAAGTTTTTTGATGTATTCCGCCATTTTCTCATAATTTTCGTTGCCGAAAATCTGCCCAATTGTTCCGTATACGTCTATGTGGAGCACGGGGTTATACTTCTCGTCGGTGCGAAGTTCTATAATGCGGTCACGCAACCATTTAACATACTGTTCTAAAAGTTCGCCGTTTTCACCAAGTTTTGTTTTAACGTTGTTTATAAGTGCATGTGGCAAAACCTCGGCATTTTTTATGATCATCTTGTCCGAATTATCGTAACGACTATCGCCCGATTGAGTGAATATTGGTATCGGTTTTTTTGCAATTTCGCAACCGTATTCGTCCGCAATAACTCGGCTCATAATTCGGCCACTTGATTTTGCAACGGCGTCCAATATACTTTGCGAAACGCCGTATCTTATCGCGGTGTGGAGACGTTTCCCGTCTACCGTTAGGCTTTCGACAAGTTTTGATAGCTCTTTGAAACTGTCCGCTTGCTTTCCGACAAGTTGCGGTTTAACAACGGTTTCGATTATTGGGATAAAATCTTTTGCTAAAAACAACGGATCTCGGCCACCCGCTCCGCTATATTGAACGGCGCAACAATCGCCAAACGCAATCTGTCCGTCCTCTAAAATAATCATAACCGAAATAGATTCGCCCGCTTGTCTAATCGCGGTGAACCCCTCTGTTTTAGGCTCGCCCTCGTATGCCGAGCCGTTAGCACGAGCGCCGGCTTTTATTGCGCGTTGATCATCGAAAAAGAACCCTGTTCTTCCGGGGGAACAAACAACATCTATAATCTTCATTTGGTTTAAAACCTTTCGTTAAACTTTTCTTGGTCTTCCAACAAGGCTACCCTTGCTTATTGCATATACATCATCGATAACCATCTGGAACGTCGCTTCTCTTTTTTCAAACTTCGCCCTTGTTTCTATCTTGCTTTTGTTAAAGTCTAAGAGTTCTTTTGAAAGATAGACGTTTCCGGGGTTTAAAATTCTTATCGCTCCGTCGTTATCGCGGGCGGGTAGGATTTTTCCGGCGGTGTGTTTGCTTGGCGCAAACGGAATGTCAATAGCTCCTGTTTGGAAAGCGAGCACCGTTCCAACCGCAACGTCACCTTCGCCAAGCTCCAAACAACGGTCGACTATACAACGTGTTTCGGCGACTATCGTTTGTTTTTCTATATCAAGTTCCGAATTGTTAAGAACTTGGTCTTTTAACATCGAAAGCATCTGTTTTGTGCATCTTAATCCTTGCGCGTTTGCTTCCATTGTCGGAATTCCCATAGCTTCATGCGGAGTTTTAACGATTACTTTTGTGACCTTTGAAAGGGCTGCTACCGCGCTACCCCACGAAATAACGCTAAACGCTTTAGCTTCGTCTTGCGGGAAACTTCCCATCCATTGATGGAGAACCGTTGTAACAATAACATCGTCATATCCGTGTTTTTTAAGATATTCGTTTGTAAGGGTTTCGAGTACGGAAATTGCCGCAACGTCTTGAACCAAGTTTCCGCATTGCCCATAGCCCACCGTTATGTTTTTAACCCCTTGTTCCGCCGCCAAAAGCGATTCTAAAATGGCTACCGAATGCGATATACAGGGGGGGACAAGCGTTCCCGTGAGAGGGCCAAACGGTTCACGGTTGATAGAAATTCCCGCTTCCTCATATATACCGGTCAAGCGGTCTACATACTGCCAGTCGCGTATCGTTTGTTCAAGTGTAACGTTTTTTGCATACGGAATGTTATAAGAAATTCCTCCACCCTCATAACTTGTGAAACCGCCTGCATACGTTATCTCGGTTAAAAGCCGTGCGTCGGGAGTTCCGTGTCTTACTTGAACAGGCGTGTCTATCGAATCGATTATCTTCCGACAACCGGAAACTCCGTGGTTAACCGCCGGAAAGCCGTTTAACATCGACTTGTTGTTATTAATCGATTCAACAATACCTTTTTGTGCGTCGTCATATCGGTTAAGTCGCGTATAGCTGTCGACTGTGGTCGGCAAAAGATCCGCTTCGCCATGGTCTTGAAGATGTGTTAAAAGTTCAATATGTTTATCTATAAGCGCAACCCCTGCCCTTGGTTGGACGAGCGTTGTGCCTTTTTGTTTTGCGTCAACTAGTTTCTTTGAAAAAATCTTGCTGTCCGGCATAGATTTATGATATTTAAAAGCTTCCTCTATATCAACATCTTTTCCTGTCGGCCAATGTTCCAGTATCTCTTTTCTAACCGATTCAAATTTATCTCTCGACCACATTTTGTTTTTAAGTTCCATTTTTAAAACAACTCCTTTTTCATTAATGATAGTGCAAGTTTTGGGTTATGTCCCGAAAGCAGTCCCATGCTTGCCAGTATATAGTTTTTATCAATTATAGCTTTTGGTTTGATTGGTTTAAGATGTTTTGGAAGCAACGGATTTTGGTTCTTCTCTACAACGTCGTCTGATGCAAATGCAACCATCTTTTGTTGATGTTTTCCGTGGATTAATGCGCCGCCTGTAAAAATAACGTTTTCAACGTCGCTTAGGTCTTTGCCCTCTTGAACAAATGCCATACCGGACGAAGTGTACACCGTTTGAAGCGTTCCGACATGGCGCATAACCCCAACGTGTATAGCGCCGCAACAAAGCGCAAAATCGAGTTTTTCAAAGCTTTCATCCGACGGAAGAAACTCTTCGTTTCCGACAAGTGAACAAAGCATTTGTTCAAACTTTTGTGGTTCTATTTCGGAAACGTTGCAAAGCCACTCTTCACCCACCGCTTCGGCAACACCCCTTGCGCTGTATCTCATTCCAAGGTCGCCTTCGACGGTTCGTTTTATAAAAGGTTCCGGAAGTCCTTTGTACATGACATTCGCGGACTTTGGCGTTCCGTATCCAACAGAATATACGTCGGTCGTCGCTCCGCCAACATCTATAGCAACAAGTTCGCCGACACCTTTGTAATCTTTTTCGCCTTCAATCCCCGTTCCAAGCAGTTTAATTGCATTCATCACCGCCACAGGAGTAGGCATCACAATGTCGGACAAAAGAGACGCGGTTTTGGTTAAACCTTTGGCTTGAACGATACGTTTCAAAAAAATCTCTCGAATTTTCTCCTGTGTCGGAACGATGTTTAACTCGTCGATTTTCGGCATAACGTTTTCACAGATATATGTTTCTTTGTTGTTCAAAATTTCGCCACAGCTTGTCGAAGCGTTTCGGTTTCCCGAAATTAAGATCGGGAAATCCATTTTACACGATTTAAGCATGTTTGCGTTATAGATTATACAATCTGTGTTTCCGCCGTCTGTTCCGCCGACAAGAAGAAAAATTTCGGGCGGATTTTTGTCAATTTCCTCGATATCCTGTTCCGTCAGTTTATATGAGAAAACCTTGACTAGCTTTGCCCCTGCCCCAAGGCTTGCAAGCTTTGCCGCTTTCGCCGTGAGTTCCGGAACAAGCCCCGAAGCCATCATGCGAAGCCCACCGGCGGCAGAAGAACAAGCATATGTCTTATCAAAGCTAGTTGAACCGATTTTCTGTTTAAGTTTTTCAAGCGCATTTTCAAGGCCTTCGCCGACATCGGTTAAAACGGTTGTAAAACTTTGCTGTGTTCCGATAATAAGCTCTTTATCTTCGTCAACCACCGTAACCTTTGTGTATGTACTTCCGAAATCTATTAGAAGAATGT
>CAYJJR010000059.1:0-13762 GCA_964370565.1 uncultured Oscillospiraceae bacterium
AGCGTAGCGAAAGCTTGCGTTCAGCGTAGCGTTTAAAATTAAATTTTATAGTGATTATGAATTTTCGGCGTAAACCTATTTAAGGTTGCGCCGAAAAAAGAGTATTTATATGAACATCAAAAAAAATGATAAACAAAAGTTAATATGTTTTTTGTCGGGTCTTGTGTTGGGCGCGGCAATTTTTGTTTTAATTTTTAGCTTTAGTACGCTTGATGTAACGGACGACAGTTTTATACAACCCGGTTTTGTCGAGGCGGATTTAACGCAACACTACACAGGTTTTATGCTATATCGTTCAAGCGATTGGCAGTTTCCGTTAGGGGTTGGCGAAAACCTTACCTATCCGTATGGTTCGCCCGTTTCGTTTTCGGACAGTATACCTATCTTTGCGATTGTGGCAAAGGCATTGTCGCCGATGTTGCCCGAAACGTTTCAATATTTCGGTTGGTTTTCGCTTTTGTCTTTTTCGTTACAAGGCGGGTTTTCCGCTCTTTTGCTTTCTCTTTTTATAGACAAAAAAAACAAAGCCTCTTTTTACGCCGTCGTGTTGTCGGGCGCGGCACTTTTTTGCCTTGCGCCGATACTTGTCGAGCGAACGTTTCGCCACACCGCGCTTTCGGCTATGTGGCTTATAACGCTTTCGCTTTATTTGTACTTTGTTTCAAAAAGAAACGGCAAGTTTCACAAAGCATTTTATGCGATAGCTTTTTTTGCGATAATGGTCCACCCTTATTTTGTTCCGTTAACCTATGCGGTTATGTTTGCTTATCTGGTTGAAAATTCGGTGGCTTGCAAAAAATATAAACAAAATATACTGTCGCTTTTAATCTGCCTTGGGCTAACCGTGATATCCGCCGTTTCTATCGGATATCTTAGCGGAGGCGCGCCCGTGTCGGAGGGCGGTTATGGGTGGTTTTCGCTTAACTTAAACGCGCTATACAATCCGGTTAGCAAAGGTTTTGATAATTGGTCGCGCGTTTTACCCCCGCTTCCCCAAACAAACGGAAACTTAGACGGATTTAACTATTTGGGACTTGGCGTTATAGCCGCGAACGTTATCTTAGTTGTAGCGTTTTTGTTCCAAAAACAAAAACTAAACAAGATAAAACAGTTTGCCAGTAGGTATTACGGCATGATTTTCGTCGTTGTGGTTCTTTTGATTTTTGCCTTTTCAAATGTTTTGACGTTTAACGGGACTCAACTTTTTGGGTTGGCTATACCGTTTAAGACGGTGTACGACCTGTTGTCGGTTTTTAGGGCGAGCGGACGAATGGCTTGGGTTTTATATTATCTGTTGTTTCTTGTGGCGGTTGTCGGGATATATCGTTTTGCTCAAAAGTTTTCGTGGAGACGTTATAACGTTTTTGGGGCTTTCGCGGTTGTGTTGTTGGTTTTGGTTCAACTGTTTGACATATCAAAACCGCTAATCGAAAAGTCGGACTATTTTTCACAGTTTGAAACGGGCGACGTGACGACAAAAGGTTTTGTCGACGGAAAACCGGTCGAAAACGAAAACCTTGATTTCGATTTTTGGTTGGAGGCGACAAAAGGTCGGACGGCGGTTGTCGCGCTTGACGACAAAGACCCCGGAAAACGCGTGGAGCTTGGATTTTGCGCCGCTAAAAACGAAACACCGGTTAACATATATTTCTTTGGCGTAGTAGCGAACGGTGAGCAAAAACAAGAGCAGATAGAAAGCCTTACAAAAACGCTTGAAAGCGGAAAACTTCCAAACGGTATATTAACGGTTGCGACCGATTACGACGGCTTTTTGCAAATGGTGGACGGCGGTTCAAACGAGTTTGACCTTTACATGAAAGACGGGTTTTTGTTTCCGCTTGCACCAAACGATCCCATCTTGTCTTTCGAGGACAGTGGCCTGTTAAAGGTTGACGAAACATCTTTTTTCGCAAGCGACGTTGAGGGCGGCGGATACGAAAGCGGAGTTAACGAGGGGCTTTCGATAATTGCGGTCGCTGCAACCGAAAGAAACAAACAGATATTTTTAAACCAAACCCCTGTGGCGGTTGAGAACGAGCAAGGCGAACAAGTAAAGGTTGTTTCGGTTGTTCTTGACGGAGAGTATATTAATATAGAAATAGAACAAAATGTAGATATTCTTGAATTTGGTTTTCCGTCGGCAAATAAAGTCTGTTATTAAATTAAGATTAAAAGTGATTTTATAAAACTTAACGTTTAAATTAAAAAAAACATATATGGCGATTTGGTTGGGTGGATTTAAAGTTTGGGGTTTGAGAAATTTTTATTTTATCTTGTTATTATCAATACTTTAAATACTTTAGATTTTTAATAAATTTGTGTTGACTATTTTGTTTGAATATGATACAATTACTTGCATTCAAAAATTGCGCTTGTAGCTCAGTTGGATAGAGTGTCTGGCTACGAACCAGAAGGTCAGGGGTTCGAATCCCTTCAAGCGCGCCACGTCGTCGCAAACTTTATGAAGTTTGTGACGATTTTTTTTTCATAGGAAAACATTATTTGTCGCTTGAATGTGCAAGTGACTATAATATAAATAATCCGCAGGATTATTTATATTCCCGCATCCGACCAGCTCCGCCTTATGGCGGAGAGTATGGTCGGGCGGTTTAAAATACGTATTGAAGACGCCGTGGCGTTGCCGTGGCAAAGCCACATGGCGAATTTATATAATATTTGGAACAAATATTATATAAATAATCCGCAGGATTATTTCCAAGAGCTCTGCCGCAAGGCAGAGATTATATAAATCAAGAAAGGGAACCCGTATGTATACAGTAGTAGTTGCGGAAGACGAATGGAACTTGCGAAACGGTTTGGTTAACAATGTGCCGTGGGAGAACCTTGGGTTTCAAGTTTGCGGACAAGCCGAAAACGGTATCGAGGCGTTGGATTTGGTCGAAAAGCTTGAACCGGACCTTCTTTTGACCGATGTTAAGATGCCCCACATGACCGGAATTGAACTTGCGCGAAACGTTCGAGAGATAAGGCCAAACACACACATAGCGTTTTTAAGCGGGTATGACGACTTTTCTTTTGCACAGCAAGCTATTCAATATAATGTAGTAAGCTATATGTTAAAGCCGATAACAACTGACGCGTTAACGTTGGAGCTTGAGAAAATCAAGAAAAAAATCGACGATAAGTTTGCGGAGTTTTTGAGCAACACGCAAACCCAGACAAGGTCGGAGACTATAAGTTTTTTGATGTCGCTTATTATAGATAGCTATCAAGAGGAACAAGGGGAACAAAACGAGAGAAATCTTTTAAGCAAAGCCCAAGAATGTGGGTTGATTGGAGAAGAAACAAAAAACACAAAGTTTGTTATAATGGTGTCCACGTTCCATGACGAGAAATCCGGTGGAGCAAACTGTACCTTGCCGGAAAACATAAACGCTATCGAAAGCGTTATGAAAAAATACGTTAAACATATCTCGTTTTTTGTCGGCAACAGGATAGTTTCTCTAATCTTTGAGTCGCAAAGAAACATAAACAAGTATCTTCATATCTTGGTAGACGACATAACGCAAAGCGCAAAACGAATTATGGATTATGAAGTTCATATCGGAATAAGCAAGGCTAAAGAAAATTTACAACTTTGCCATGACGCATATTGCGAAGCTATGATGGCGCTTAAAAGTTGCAGCGGTGAAGCGGGGGGCGTCTGCTACATGTCGGACATAGAACGGCTGAGCGAAGATAAACAAGCTTCAAGCGGAAGCGAAGTTTGCGACAAGGCTTTGGAAAAGATAGAAAAAGAATATGCAAATTCCGAAATATCGCTTGTTTCGATAAGCAACGACATAGCTATAAGTCCAAACTATCTAAGCGCGGTAATCAGAAAATCGACAGGGAGCACGTTTATTGACCTTTTGACAAAAAAGCGCGTAGAAAAAGCGAAGGAGCTTTTGATTACAAGCAACATTAAGATACGAGAGATTACCGAACAATGTGGGTATAACGACCAACATTATTTTAGCTACAGCTTTAAAAAATATGTCGGTATGTCGCCCAATGCGTTTAGGCGACAAGCCGAAGAGGGGCAGACGGAACAGACAGATGAAGTTTGATTTAAAAAGAAATATCTCGATGCCAACCTTGATGTTTTCCGCCGTTGCGGGAATAGGGCTTATGACGTTGCTTGCGGCGATAGCCATTTTTATCAACATTTATGCAAACTCTATAGAAGAAGTTACGATAATCAACAGCGAACAGACGATAGCACAAGCGGCAAACACGATGAACCGATATGTCGAAGACATGGAAGATCTAATGAAAATCCTTGAGCTTAGCGTTAATGCGCCAACAGACGAATGGGAGCGGGTTGTTAAAAATCTTCTCGAAAGCCGCTCCGATGTCGTTGCAATAAATCTTTATGATGACGGCGGAAACTCGCTCGGTTCGTGGTCGGATAACATTCTTTACAAACAAGAGATTACGACCGATCTTTCATATTTCGATTTGACAGACAACGGCGAAAACGCAAACCTAATGCCGTTAGTTATATCAAAACCACACGTTAACTCGATGTTTTTGAACGAATATCCTTGGGTTGTTACGATGTCCAGAAGGGTTAAACTGTCGGAAGATGAAATTGTGCAGATCGGGGTCGACATAGAGTTTTCCGAGATAGCAAGTTATATAGACAACGTCGGTATAGGCCGCCACGGATACTGTTATATCGTTGACACCGAGGGGAACATTATATACCACCCCCAACAAAACCTTATATTTAACGATATAAAAGAAGAACCGACGGCAGAGATAGCCCTTGAAACAGATGGGGCGCATATATTAGAAAACGAAATATACACGCTTCATTCGCTAGACAATTCCGAATGGCGGATAGTTGGTGTTAGCTACATCGACGAGATGATAACAAGCCGGGTTGAACGTATGCTTATAATCTCGCTTGTTATTCTTGTTATGATAGTTACGACGAGTTTCGGGTTTGGGCTTTTGTTTGCGCGAGTTTTTTCGCGACCGGCTCAAAAACTACAAAGCGCGATGGTCGAGTTTGAAAAAAATGCCCAGCAGTTTAAATATCAATCGGTAGAAGGAACAAAAGAGATTGTAACGCTTTCCGATTCGTTTGGGCACATGGTTGTTCGTATTCAACAACTTATGGAACAGGTCAGAAAAGAAGAGATAACCCTTAAAAAGACCGAACTTAACGCCCTTCAATCTCAAATTAATCCTCATTTCTTATATAACACGCTTGATTCAATAGCGTGGATGTGTGAAGAAAAGCGAACTAAAGAAGCGGTTGAGATGATTAATTCGCTTGCGCGACTGTTCCGCATAAGCATAAGCAGAGGTCACGAACTTATAACTATTGAAAACGAGGTTAAACACGCCACAAGCTATCTTAAAATTCAAAACTACCGATATAAAAATCAATTCACCTATAGTATAGAGCTTGACGAGGCATGTAAAGATTATCTGTGTAACAAGATTACGTTACAACCGATTATAGAAAATTGTATCTACCACGGGCTAGACCGAACGGTGGACAAAGGTGAAATTCGCATTGTAATCTCCAAGACCGAGCACGAGATAATCATGGTTGTTGAAGACAACGGCGTTGGAATGGACAAGGATCAGATAAACGACATTCTCCATCAAGATGTCTACGACAAAGCGGGAATTGGAATTAAAAACGTTCGCGACAGGATACAGATATATTTTGGCGAACAGTACGGACTTGATATCGAGAGCGAACCGGACGAGGGAACAAAGGTTATTATACGAATGCCGCAAATAAAGGAGGGGGATTATGACGAACAGTAGATGGACAGTTTTAATAGCCGCCATAGTCCTTGTGTTGGTATATATTATTGGCGGTGTCGTAATAGTACACAACTTTGACGCCATACAACTGGACGACGCAAACAGCGTTAAGCCATATGTAGCGGTTATAACAAAATCAACTACGTCGGATTTTTTTAAAGAGGTAAAGGCCGGCGTCGACGCGGCGGCGGTTGAATATAATCTTGACGTTTCGTTTAACGGCCCAAACAGCGAAGAAGATTTTAAAACACAAAATATCTTTATCGAAAAAGCGGTTGAAGATGGGGCAAAGGCTATTGTTCTTTCGGCGGTGGATTACAACGCAAACGCTAAAACGGTTGATTATGCGATAAGTCAAGGGGTTCACGTGATTAGTATCGACAGCGATGTCAACAGCGAAGGGGTTAAATACCACATAGGAACCGACAACTATCTTGCCGGAACGATGGCGGGCGAAACTGTGCTCCAATCAAATGAAGAAAAACTAAGAATAGGCATAGTTAATTTTGACGAAAACACCGCCAACGGCCAGGAGCGGGAAGCCGGGTTTAAAGACAGCGTCGAGAAAGACTCGCGCGTTGAATACATCGTTGGTATCAACGTTATGTCGACGGTTGAACAAGCGAAACAAGACACTGTCGAACTGTTTCGACAATATCCCGATCTTAACGTTGTTGTTACGTTTAACGAATGGACAAGCCTTGGTGTTGGATACGCTATACAAGAATTGGGGCTTAAAGATGAAACAATGGTAGTTGCGTTTGACAACAACTCGATTTCGATTGGAATGTTGGAAACGGGGGACGTCGATGCGTTGATTGTTCAAAATCCGTTTGCTATGGGATATCTGGGGGTTGAATATGCATACAATATTATTAATGCTATTCCGATAGAACAAACCGATATCGACACAAAAACAACAGTGGTAGACAAGCAATCGATGTTTGAAGAAGAATATCAACGGGTTTTGTTCCCGTTTGATTAAGTTGGGGTAAATTTGGCTCGTGGCTTTACCTAAAGCCAAGCCGTATCAACAAAATTGAACAAACTATTAACACGAAAAAGAAAAATCGTAAAAATTTCAACAAAATTGAATAAAAAATCACATGGTTTTGTTTGGATAATATGGTATAATTCTTGTAGTGTAAGATACTTACACAAAAACTAATAAAAATTTTTAGGAGAAAAGTATTCATGACAAAAAGAATTTTAGCATTGATCTTGTGTGTTGCTATGGCAACAGTTATGTTTGCGGCTTGTACCCCCGCAGCAGAAGAAACAACTACACCGGAAGCAACTGAAACACCGGAAACAACTGAACCCGCAGGCGATGCAATCGTTATCGGCGCAAACATCTACTCGGGCGCTGACAACTTCATGAACGGCGTTGTTAAACCCGCTCTTGAAGCAGCAGCAGCAGAAGCTGGCGCTGAATTAACAATCGCTGACTCACAAGGTGACCAAGCGACTTTGAACAACCAAATCGATACATACATCACACAAGGTGTTGACGTATTGGCTATCAACCTTGTTGACCCCGCAGCAGCAGGCGAAGTTATCGGAAAAGCTCAAGCAGCCGATATCCCCCTCGTTCTTTTCAACAAAGAAGCTACAGACGGTTCGATGACATCATACGATAAAGTATGGTATGTTGGAACAAACTCGGCTGAAAGCGGAATTATCCAAGGCGAAATGATGGCAGCAGACATCCAAGCTAACCCGGATTGGGATAAAAACGGCGACGGAGTTATCCAATACGTTATGCTTAAAGGTGAAGCAGGACATCCTGACGCAGAAGCAAGAACAGAATGGTCTGTAAAAACTATCCAAGAAGCAGGAATCGAAGTTGAAGAACTTGCAATGCAACCTTCGGCTACATGGTCGACAGCAGACGGCGAAGCAAACATGAGCGGCTGGATTACACAATTCGGCGATGAAATCGAACTCGTAATCGCTAACAACGACGGCATGGCTTTCGGCGCATCGGCAGCTATGGAAAAAGCAGGCGTTTCGATACCTCTCTACGGCGTTGACGCACTTGCAGAAGCATTAACAATGATCGAAGCTGGCACAATGCAAGGAACAGTTTTGAATGACGGCGTAAACCAAGCTGTAGCAACTATTGAATTAGCAGCTAACGCAGCTCAAGGAAATGACGTAGTTGCAGGAACCGATTGGGTTCTTGAAAACGAAGAAACTAAAGCAGTTCGCGTACCTTATGTTGGTGTTACAATTGCAAACGTTGCAGATTTTAAATAAATAAAATCAAATCAAAGGGCATTGAGGTATTTAATAAAATGTACCTCAATGCCTTTTTTTATGAGGTGAGTGTTAGTGGCCAGAGAATATTTATTAGAGATAAAAGATGTACATAAATCATTTAGCGGTGTACCGGTTCTTAAAGGCGTTAATTTAAACGTTCGGCCGGGAACTGTTCATTCATTAATGGGGGAAAACGGCGCAGGAAAATCGACATTAATGAAATGTATGTTTGGCATATATTTTCAAGAAAAAGGCGAATTTTTCTTGGATGGGAAACAGTTCAACTTTGACGATCCTAAACACGCCCTTGAAAACGGCGTTTCAATGGTACACCAAGAGTTAAACCAAATTCTACAGATGACGGTTAGCGATAACATATGGCTGGGCCGTTATCAAAAAAAAGGAATAGTTGTCGACGAAAAGACAAAGTTCGCTCAAACAAAAAAATTGTTTGATGAGATAGGCGTTCCGGTAGATCCAAACGCGAAACTAAGCGACTTAAGCGTTAGTAAGCGACAGATGATAGAGATTGCGAAAGCTATAAGCTACGACGCAAAAATAATAGTTTTGGACGAACCGACAAGTTCTTTGACTGAAAAAGAAGTTGATACACTTTACAAAATTATCAGAAACCTTAAAGAAAAAGGTTGCGGCATCATATACATTTCTCACAAGATGGACGAAATTTTTGAAATCAGCGACGAGGTAACCGTTCTTCGCGACGGCGAATATGTCGGGACAGAAAAGATAGAAGACCTTGACCTTGACAAGATAGTCGCCATGATGGTTGGAAGAAATCTTGAAAATCGTTTCCCTGAAGTCACAAACGTTCCGGGCGAAACCTATTTGAAGATTGAAAACTTGACAACTACATATGAACCGCGCATTAAAGATATTAATCTTGAGGTTAGAAAAGGCGAGATTCTTGGTCTTTATGGATTGGTTGGCGCCGGAAGGAGCGAACTGGTTGAATCGCTGTTTGGCATTCGTACGTTAGATTCCGGAAAGATCTATCTTGATGGTAAGTTGCTTGACAACTCAACGCCGCTTAAATCAAGAAAAAACAGATTTGCGTTGCTAACCGAAGAACGCAGAGCAACCGGTATCTTCCCCGTTGCTAACATACGATTTAACTCGTGTAGCGCGAATTTCCACAACTACCTTAAAGGTGTTATGCTCAACAACACAAAGATGATATCCGACACTGACGAACAGATTAAAAGTATGAAGATCAAAACAAACGGACAATCTTCATTAATCTCGGAGTTAAGCGGCGGAAACCAACAAAAGGTTATAATCGGAAAATGGTTGTTGACCGACCCCGACGTGTTGCTTCTTGACGAACCGACAAGGGGAATTGACGTTGGCGCGAAATACGAAATATACCAATTAATGATTAAGCTTGCTAGCCAAGGAAAATCAATAATTATGGTAAGTTCAGAGATGCCCGAATTAATGGGTTGTACAAATAGAATAGCGGTAATGAGCTCAGGAAGAATTTCCGGTATTGTTGACTCAAAAGAGACAACACAGGAAGAAATCTTTAACTTAGCCGCTAAATATTTATAGGGAGAATGTATATGAGTTCAAAAGTACAAAATATCAACAAAGAAAATGTAATAAATTTTCTTGTTAAATACGGCATCTATCTTGTTATGGGTGCTTTAATACTAACCGTTATAGCTATGGAACCGGGATTTCTTTCGATGGCGGTTTTTATAAACATCTTGTCGCAATCGAGCGTTAAACTTATCTTGGCTCTCGGCGTTGGCGGAATTATCGTTTTGCAAGGTACCGACCTTTCGCTTGGTCGTATTGTCGGATTTTCAACCGTTATTGCGGCGTCGTTGCTCCAAGCACTTGATGCAACAAACAAGTTTTATCCCGAGTTGTTTTTAAACAACATGCCGGCCCCGGTGAGGCTTCTTGTAACAGTTTTGCTTTGTATTATAGTTTGTAGCGTATTAACCGCGATAAACGGTTATATAACCGCAAAATTTGATGTCCACCCGTTCGTTGTTACGCTTGGAACAAGCTTGGTTGTATATGGTATCAACACGTTATACTATAACTTCGGCGGCGGCCAACCAATCGGAAGCCACGATCCGGAATACAAAGCGTTTGTTAACGGTAATATCTTGAACTTTAAAGATTATGGTATTCTTCAAGGAACACCGTTTGAAGATTTCTTTATTCCTCATTTGGTTATCTTTGCTGCGATTATTGCTTTTATCGTCTACTTTATCTGGAACAAAACTGTTTTCGGTAAAAACATGTATGCTGTTGGCGGAAACCCCGAAGCGGCAAAGGTTAGCGGAATTAACGTTTTAAAAGTTTTCGTTCAAGTTAACATCTTAGCAGGTATTCTTTACGGTATTGGCGGATTTTTGGAAGCGGCTCGTATCGGTTCGGCAAACAACGCAACCGGCGTTGGCTACGAACTCGATGCAATAGCGGCTTGCGTTATCGGCGGAATTAGCTTCTCGGGCGGTGTTGGAAACGTAAAGTCAGCAATCGTCGGCGTTTTGATGTTCCAAATCCTCGCATACGGAATGTTGTTCCTAGGTCTTGGTATCGAAATCCAAAACATCATTAAAGGTGCTGTTATCGTTGCGGCGGTTGCTTTGGACAGAAGAAAATACATCAAAAAACGCTAGAAAAAATAATTATAAACAAACAATAACATTAAACAAGGACGAGTGTTTTGCGCTTGTCCTTGTTTTGTTTTTGCCTAAACTATATAGGTGGAATTGCCACAATTATACGAGTGGACTACAATTGCAAAACGCGCCGAGATATGATAAAATGTAACAGAGTATATACAAAGAGTTTAAACTAAAATATTTACTATATATTTGAAGCATTAACCAAAGGAGCTAGTGTCATGGGCAACAAAAAGCCGGAAAAAAACATAAACAGCAAGACTGCGCTCGGAACGACAGACGAGGTTATGTCTAATCTTTCGGAACATTTTGGCAACACGGCGGCTATCACACCAATAGACCAAAAGATGATAGACTCGGCGAAAAAAGCCAGAAGCAAACAAGAAAAAGAAAAAAAGAAAAAACAAAAAAATATAAAGCCGAAAAAACAAGCGGGCATTATGAAACAACAAGAGATAGACGTTTCGGACAACGTTCCGGACGAAGTCTCGGGCGAGGAGTTTGATAACTTTTTTCAAACCGAGGTTATCGGGAAGATTGTCGAGCCACCCCCGCCAACCGAAGACGAGATTGAATACACGGCGCGCGAGCCGTTTTATGACCTTAATACATATCTTGAGCAACAAGGCTTTCAAACCGAAAACCCAGACCCTGATGACATGTATATGCAAGGGACGACGGCGTTTGAATATGAAGCGCTAAAGCGCGAGACAGAGCAAAAAAACAACCAAGTTACGGAACAACAAGTTATAGGTTTTTTTGGCGAACCACAAGAGTTTGAACAACCTAAACAACAAGGCGACTTTAAACAACGTGTAAAAACCGCCGCTAAAATGTTTTCGCGTCGCGTCAACTTGACCAATGTTTTAAGCGCTGTCGGTATATTTTTAATAGTTGCGACTATCTCGACCGTTGCGGTTTTGATGGTTCGTGAAATCAGAGGAACGATAATCGATGTTGGGGCGGCAACTTCAACCCTCCAAAACTCGACAGGTGTTGTAAAGATAGACATAAACGGAAACAACGACGGCTTAGGCGAGGCGGTGTTTATGCGTGCTTCGTCGGCTGAAGAGGATTTGACGATTACGTTTACCGATAAGAACGGTGACGTAATAACGGGATATCCTTTTTCGGTGGACGTTATAGATAATGAAGGCGAAAGAGAAAACTATGTCGACGAAGACATGGACGGAGAGATATATATAGAATCTATCCCGTCGGGTGGTTACAGCATAGAATATATACCAAACGCTGACGCGGCACAACCAAACGCGAATACCTACCTTGCGGCACGTACCGTTTCGGTTAACGTTGCGCCAAAGGTTGAGTATGTTCCGATTGAATATGTTCCGATAGTTGAAAGCGACTCGTCGACGGAACAGGAGGACGGCGGACGCCCGAGCGGCGGAACTTCAAGCACGCCACAACCAACGCCGGAACCGACCCCGGCAACAACCCCCGACCCGTTTGTTGACACGGTTGAATTTGTTGAAACCAGTTCTACGGAAAAGACGACATCGAGCGAGGTTGTAACGGCTTTTTTCTTCACTCCGGATCTTTATACGCCGCCGACAGTTACCGAACAACCGACCGTTACCCCGGAGCCGACCGAAACTCCAACACCGGTTCAACAATCGACGGACGGTTCAACGCAACAAACCGCGTTTATGTTTGATACAATTTCGGTTCAAGCGTTGACGCTTGCGACGTCGAGCAAGGTTTTAAGTCTTTCGACTGCTCTCGACCCACAAAAGGTTTATTTGAAAAATTCCGATGGAACCCCGACCGACATCGAAGCTTTGATAGATCCGGTTACGGGATATCTAATCGGTGCGCAAAGAACCGGAAGCGACGGCGCGATTGCAAGCGTCGAGATATTCGACAACTCGGATCCTCGCGATATGTTAAAGGACGAGAACGGAAACTATCTCTACCTTGTAACAAAATCAGAGCAAAAAGAAACGGTTGAAACGGTTGAAACAATTTATTACGGCTGGCAGACGCTGGACGGCAAAACCTACTACTATAACAAAGACGGCGTGAAAGTCACGGGCGAACAGGTTATACAAGGGGTTAAATACGCTTTTGACTCAGAAGGAGTTATGTTGTCAAGCACGACGCCGACCCCCGTTCCAACAGCAGTGCCAACCCCCACCATGCCGACCGACGGTTCCAACCTCGGCGTTGACGTTTCGGAATGGCAAGAGAACATAGACTGGGTGAAGGTTAAACAATCCGGCATAAACTACGCGATACTTCGCGTTGGCTTTAGAGGATATGGTTCGGGACGGATAGTCGAAGATGCGTCGTTTAGGGAAAACGTAGTTGCGGCAAAGGCTGCCGGACTTAAAGTGGGCGTGTATTTCTTCTCGTGCGCGCTTAACACTCAAGAGGCTGTTGAAGAAGCGAGCGCAGTTTTAAACATGATTGCGGGATACGGGATAGACTATCCAATAGTTATCGATATAGAAACGATTGAGGGTAGCACAACCCGAGCCAATGCGTTTAACTATATGTCGGCAAACGAGAGAACAAAGATAGCTATTGCGTTTTGTGAAACTATCAAAAGCGCGGGCTACACGCCGATGGTATACAGCTTTAAGAGCTGGCTTGAACATGGAATGTATGCAAGTGAGCTTGAGCAATATTTAATCTGGCTCGCACACATAGGGGTCTCACAGACTTCATACGCCGGAAGATACGACATGTGGCAGTATACATGGACAGGAACCGTCCCCGGAATAAGCGGCGGTGTTGACATGAACAGAAGCTATCTTGGATATTAATAAGGTAGCTTGAACACAGAAATATAATAAAACAATCCGAGGTGGATAAAACGTTTAAAACACATATAATTCTATGTAGAAACGTTTTTGTTTAACCCTCGGATTTTTCTGTGTCAAAAATCGACACGCTTTATTGTGCAAGTTATATAATAGATATACAACATGCACTAAAATAATATGCTTAATATAGAATATATCACAAACTAGTTGACAATGTTGCACAAACAGCATATACTGTGATTGTGCAAAACAACAATGATT
>CAYJJR010000060.1:0-13299 GCA_964370565.1 uncultured Oscillospiraceae bacterium
TTAAGTGAACGTTTCATGCGCCGCAGCCACTTTGCTCGTCTTTATGCCTCGAAATATTTTGTAAGGAGTTTTATGAACTGTCTACGTTGTAACACCGAACTTTCCTCAACCGGTATACAAAAGCTTCAACTCGGAGAAACCGGAGTTTTTGTCGGCGTTTGGAGCAACATTTTTTCCGGTGCGCTTGATGTTGAAATCTATATATGTGAAAAATGCGGTAAAATGGAGTTTTATTCTCCGTATATTCACGAGATTGAAGATAAAATCGAACAACAAAACTGTCCGTTTTGCGGAAAACCACATGAAATCGATGATGTAAAATGTCCGCATTGTAAAGAAAGATTGCAAAAACTTTAGTTAGAACTTTAGTTAAAACTTTAGTTTTGGAAAGGAATTTTAACATTAATGCAAAAAGCATTATACCGAAGCTTTAGGCCACGCAAGTTTTACGAGGTTGTCGGGCAAGACGATGTTGTTGTTGCACTCAAAAATCAAGTTGCTATGGGAAGAACCGGCCAAGCTTATATATTTTCCGGCACAAGAGGAACAGGAAAAACGACTTTGGCAAAAATTCTTGCAAAAGCGGTCAACTGTCCCGACCAAAAAGACGGCGAACCTTGCGGAGTTTGTGATATTTGTATCGGAATTGATAACGGCTCGATACTCGACGTAAGCGAGATAGACGCCGCCTCTAACACAGGGGTGGACAGTATACGCGAACTAAAGGAAGAAACCGCATACATTCCGGTTGTATGTAGATTTCGCGTTTATATAATCGACGAAACACACATGCTTTCGGCAAACGCTTGGGCGGCACTTTTAAAAATTATAGAAGAACCCCCTGCCCACGTTATGTTTATCTTTGCGACGACCGACATACACAAAGTTCCGGCTACTATTCTTTCACGTTGCCAACGCTATGACTTAAAAAGAATTACTATTGAGATTATAATCGAACGTCTTTTCGAGGTTGCGAAAAATGCCGATATAACGCTTGACGACGACGCGGCGGCACTTATCGCACGGCTTGCGGACGGAGCGTTAAGAGACGCTCTTTCGATACTGGACACGGCGGCGGCAGTTAACAAAAACGTTTCGCTTGCTGATGTCGAACGTCTTTCGGGAGTCACAGATAAGCGTTATCTTTTTGAGATAGCGGATATAATAAAATCAAAAGACACCAAGCTTTTGCTTGAAAAGATAAACGAACTTTATCAAAATTCCGTTGAACCGTTAAGGCTTTGTTTTGAACTTATAAAACACTACCGAAATGTTTTAACCGCAAAACTTTCGGGAACCGACCTTCTTTTGGAATATTCAAAACAAGAACAACAGAAGTTTATCGAGATTTCAAAAGAATATAAAACCGAAGAAATTTTTGAGGTTTTATCCTCGCTTGAAACGCTCGCCAATTCTTTAAGCTATGCAATGGACAAGCGGCTGACACTTGAGTTGTCGCTAATTATGCTTTGTGACACAAGAGAATTTACAAAACCACAGCAAACTGTTCAACCGACAACGGCGCCTACCCAACCTTTGCAAAAATCCGCTCCACCCTCCCCCGCGGTTAAACAAGACGTTTTGCCCGTTATGGCAGAGCCTCAAAAACCCCAAGTTTCTCCTAGTAATACGCAACAAGTCGCAAAAGGAAAGCTTGAAAGTTGGGACAAAGTAGTTGCAAATATACGAAACTCCTCCCCTATTCTTTGGGGCTTTATGGTGGACAGTTCGGCATACGTTACCGAAACCCATATTTTAATCGATGCCGGCGAGATGTTTATGAAATACATGCGCGACACAAAGTCGGCTTCCGATATGCTAAAAAAAGCTATAGTGGACGTTACCGGCATTAAAAAGCCAATAGGTCCTTACAAAAAACCCGCCCAACAAAAAAAGTCGGTCGATGAACTCGAGATGTTTATAAGTGACCTCGAAAAAACCGATGTTAAATTAAATATAATTGAAAAGGAATAGTAGATATGAAATCAAGATTACCGGCAGAATACACCTCAAAAGGTGCAAACAACATGATTAAACAAGCTCAACAGATGCAAGCAAACATGGCTACGCTTCAAGACGAGCTTAAAACAAGAGAATACGAAGGCACTGCCGGCGGTTCTATGGTAAAGGTTAAAGTTAACGGCGAATATGAAGTTTTGTCGGTTGAGATTAAACCCGAAGTCATAAACCCGGACGACGCGGAAATGCTTTGCGACCTTGTTGCGGCAGCAACAAATTCAGCAATTACCGCCGCAAAAGAAGACAGCGAAAAAGAGATGTCCTCTATAACGGGTGGGCTTAATCTTGGTGGGTTGTTCTAGTATGGACAGTTCAATCCCTATTCTCGAACGCCTTGTAGATAAGTTCGCTGCGCTTCCCGGTATTGGACGAAAATCCGCATCACGGCTTGCCTATCACGTCATATCGATGCAAAAAGAAGACGCCGAAGAATTCGCAAGTATAATTAAAACTGCCCACAATTCCATCAAGCAATGCCCGACATGTCGCAACCTTACCGACGGCGAAAGTTGCAACATATGTTTAAGCAAAACAAGGGACGGTTCAACTATCTGTGTAGTTGAAAGTCCCCGAGACGTGACCGCGCTTGAAAAAACCCACGAATACAAAGGCGTGTATCACGTGTTACATGGGCTTATCTCCCCTCTTGACGGCGTAGGTCCCGAACAACTTTATATCAAAGATCTTGTCAAGCGTTCGGCGGGCGACGAGGTTAAAGAGGTTATAATGGCGACAAACCCGACGGTTGAAGGAGAAAGCACAGCTATTTATATCTCAAAGCTTATTAAACCGCTTGGCGTAAAGGTTACACGTTTAGCTTACGGAATGCCGGTAGGCGGCAACCTTGAATATGCCGACGATGTAACACTTTACCGAGCATTAGAGGGTAGAAACGAAATTTAATATTAAAGGAACAAAAGTTCAAATGAAACAAGCCGGAATTAAACAGATTGCAGACAACAGAAAAGCCCGTCACGACTATTTTGTCGTCGAGGGGCTTGAAGCCGGCATCGAACTTGTCGGAACCGAGGTTAAATCTATTCGTCAAGGTGGGATAAGTCTAAAGGAAGCTTGGTGCGAAATACGAAACGGCGAGATCTTTGTTAAACAGATGCACATAGCTCCGTATGAACAAGGAAACATCTTTAACCGAGACCCTTTGCGCGAGCGAAAACTTCTTTTACATAAAAAAGAGATTATGCGCCTTTTCGGTTTAGTTAAGCAACAGGGTTTAACCCTAATTCCCCTATCGGTTTACTTTAAAAATTCAAAAGTTAAAGTTAACGTTGGGGTTTGTAAGGGTAAGAAAAACTATGATAAAAGAATGGTAGAAGCCGCAAAATCCGCAAAACGCGAGATGGACAGAGCAATTAAAGCGGCAAAAAATTAAAAAGTAACAGTTAATGATTTTTTAACAATTATGTGTTATAATACTATTGTTTCAATACTTAGTTGGTGGAACAATTTATTACGTGGGGCCGTAAAGGTTTCGACGGGGGCATGGAATCATGTCTAGCGGGCAGTGTTGGGGACACACTTTAAACGCCTTAAAAGAAATAGCTAACAATAATAGATTAGCAGTAGCGGCTTAGTGCCGCTCGTCACGTCTTCCGAGTACTGCGTAGGTTGAAGTGGCGTAAAATTTAGCAGTGAACGTGAGCCGCCCAAAGCTTTGAGGGTAGCCATGATTTATGAAGCTACCGAACTCGACGCCCGGTTATCGGCATAGTGTTTCGGGAAATTTAATTGGTAACCTGCGCCCGGAGAAGGAAATGTGGAAGCGCTTTCGGACAGGGGTTCAATTCCCCTCGGCTTCACCATCAGCGTGACACCTGATCCATTAATTATGGGTTGGGTGTCATTTTTTTGTGAGGTATATGATGGATATTTACAGCACAATTGCAAAAATAGCAAAACAACACAATGCTTCTCGTGTTGTTTTGTTCGGTTCACGCGCAAGGGGTGACTACCATAATGGCAGTGATATTGACATTGCAGTGTATGGAATGCCTGAAAACTATAAATGTAGGTTTTGGAATGAAATTGACGAGCTTAAAACTTTGCTTAAAGTTGACATAGTGCACATTACAAATAGCACCGACATTGCTCTGATTGATAATATTAAAAAAGACGGGGTGGTTCTTGTGGATAAATTTAATGATAAATTATCTAAATTCAAAAATGCTGTTGACAGACTAAACGAAAGCGTGGCGGAATTTTCAGGCACAAAATCACTTTCAATCAGAGATGGGGCGATACAGCGTTTTGAATTTTGCACAGAGCTTGCATGGAAAACTTTAAGAGAAAAACTTATATATGAAGGTTTTGCGGAAGTTAACACACCTAAAGCTGTCCTGCGCGAGGCTTACGCTGTCGGCTTAATTACAGATGAAACAAGTTGGATTAATATGATTTCAGATAGAAACACTACCGCACACATTTACAGTGAAGATATTGCAAATGTTATATACAAAAGGATTGAAACAGTTTATTGTGATATGTTTGGAACGTTGATTGACAAGCTGTCATAATATCTGACATTTCAAACAAGTTGAGTTGCGTTGCGTTGTGTTGCTTTTTGTCCTATTTGCCAAAAAAAACAACTGCCTAAACAACACCAAAAAAACCGCCAAAACAGGCGGTTTTTCATTTTCCTACACGCTTTTTACACGTTTTCTACACATTATGTTATCTTTACGGTGCTGGTATCACGTCTACCCCTATTTCAAGCCATTCGTTCACATCTCCGTCACCGTTCCAACGAGCTAGGGCAACCTCGCCTGTCGATGTGCTTAGATGAAAACAAAAGTTCGTGCTGTTTCCGATTTCCGATTCAGCGTCACCAACCTGTCCGGTGTAACCAAAAGAAATGTTCGGGTCGGATTGTTGTTCGGGGGTCGCGCCCATAATTCCGATAACATCTTTCGCCAAATTTTCTAAAGCATCTTTGTCCGCAACAGAAGCAGTTAAAGGCGCCACAGCGTTTGCCGAACCGGCGGTGTTAAATATAGATGTTCTTCCGACAGCTGCTCCACCCGAACCACTATACGGATAGCGAATTAAAATATCTCCCGAATATTGGCCGGTCGTATCACTTGTCGCCCACAAAACTTCAATAAAATATCCCGATGGTAGTTGGTTTTTGGGGTCCGCAACCGCTACCGTCGCGGCCCTCAATAAGTTGGTTGCTGTCTGCAAATCGTTTGACTGTCGTGCGCGCTCAACATATCTCAAATATTGTGGAGCCAAAACCGCTGCTAAAATAGCGATTATAGCAACAACTATAATCAACTCCACAAGTGTGAAACCTTTATTTTTTTTCATTATTTCCCCTTCTCTCCATTATTCTTTTTTTATTATATCAAAGTCATATATTATGTCAATGTATTTTTTTGTATTAGATATAGCTTTAAAGTTTAGAAATACTACGGTTTTTGCGCCGCAGCGCAAAATGGCGAACGAAGTTCGACAAGGAGTATTTCCAATAGCTTCACCGCAGGTGAAGATTATTCATAGTTTGATTTATTAATAAATTAGTAACAAAAAATTTAAAATAAAACTGAACAAAAGTTATTTGATTTTTATTATAATATATCAGTAAGCAAGCACAATATATTGTGTATAATTTTTTAAAGGAGATAGTATGAAACAAATATATAAGTTATTTTTATCTGTCCTCTTTATATTTATGGTATCTTTATTAATTGCTACAGACAACCCCGTGTATGCTGACAGTAGCGAAAAAATGATAATCAAAGTTGCATACACCAAAAATTACGGGGTTTTAGACAATCCTGAATCATTGGATTGTAAAGGTTTTGGATATGAAATACTTATTCGTTCCGAACACTACTCTAATTATGAATTTGAGTTTATTGAATATGAATATTACGAAGCAATAGCTGCGCTTAAAGACGGAACGGTTGACTTAATGGGTGTTGTTTTTGAAAGTGATTTGTATTCTGAAGATTTTTTGTATGTCCCAAAAGTTCTTGGAACAACACAGCTTATACTTGTTTCAAAAAATGACAACTACTATTATGACGACCCTGCTTCGATTGACGGAAAGGTTGTTGCAAGCTTTCATGACAACCCTTATGAACAGTATCTAAACGAGTATTGCGAGCAAAACGGAATATCTGTTAGTTATGTACGCGATGATATCGACAAGTTTATTGAACTTAAAGCCGATTTGTATCTTACAACGACGATTGATTATAATGTTAAAGACGACAAGATGGTTATGAACCTACATGTCTTTGACATGTACTTTATGACCACAAAAGAAAATGAGCAACTTTCAAACGCAATAGCAGACGCTATCGAACTTTCAGTTTCGGCGGACGGAACATTTTTAGAACAACTTCAAATTAAATACTATGGAAGTAAAAATATAATAAGGCGATATTTAACGCGACAAGAAGTCGAACTTTTAACCAGTAGACCACTCAGTTGCGGCTACATCGACCACCATCAACCAATTCAATTCACAAATGAAAACGGCGAAGCGGACGGCATTAGTTTCCAAATTATGGACATGCTTTCAAAACAATATGGTTTTGAAATCGACTTTGTCCCATATAACCACGATATGCCCCTTCATTCACATGAACATTTTGACTTGCTAATCTCCGCCACGGGAGATTTTGAGCACGAAATGGAGTTTTATACAACCTCTTCCCCATTTTGGGAACTCCCTATGATGTTGTTTGCAAATAACGATGTTATTGAAAACATAACTTCGGAAGACCACCACAGCAAACTCGGAATTATAAACTACATTACAATCGACAAAGATGATATTGAAAGCAGATATCCAAACAACACGGTTATATTTTACGATACATTTGATGAGGTTCTAGATGCTTTTATCAAAGGAGAGTTAGACGGTTTTTTTGCAACCGACATAGGCATTGAATATGCCCAAACGCTTCTTGGGACAGAAAACTATGCAATAAGCAGTTCAAATCTTGCTTTGCCGTTAAGACTGTTCATTTCAAGGGATATCGAAAACTTAACCGAATATCTTGGCGCTTTCAACGTAATGTTTGAACATCTAGATCAAAACAAAATCGACCAAATTATCTCAACCCAGATAGTTGGTTTCCTTCCGGAGTATTCCGCGGCTACTTTTGTAAAAGAAAATCTAGATATCTTTATTCTGGCTTTAATTGGCGTAATGTTAATTGTACTATATACTGTTTTTTATGTAGAAAACAAAAAGAAGAAAGCTATTTTAAAAATATTAAATCACGATAATCTAACAAAACTCATATCACAATATAATTTCAATCAACAAGTTAAAGACATTCTAAAAACCGCTGAACCCGGTCAATATGAAGTTATATCTCTTGATATCGACAGTTTCCACACCATTAATTCTGTATATAGCCAAGAAAAAGGAAACCAAGTTTTAACTTCTATTGCCGATGTGCTTTTAAAACAATTTAAAGGTTCAAACGCTTTGATATCAAGAATAATTGCGGATCAGTTTATAGTGTTCCATAAAGTCGACGACGGATTGTCGATAAAAAAGATCTGTGAACAAGATATAGCTTCCGCGCTTAAATTGATTATGGGTGAAAAATACAACATAAGCATGTCGATAGGTATCTGTGTTGTAGAAGACCCCACACAAAGAATTGATAAGATTGTTGACTGTGCCGTTTCGGCTCGTTTAAAAGGTAAGCGCAAATATAGTTTTACATATAATGTGTATAACGATGCATTAAAAAAAGAAAACGAATTAAAGACCGATATAGTTTATCGCATGAAAGATGCTTTAATTGACGGTCAGTTTAAAGTTGTCTATCAACCCAAGATAAACCTTGATTCTCTAACGATAGGCGGCGCAGAAGCGTTGGTTCGTTGGCACACAGACAGCGACCTTGGAATAATTCCGCCAAACGTATTTATTAGTATCTTTGAGTCTAACGGATTTATAGTTGATCTTGATATCTGCATCTTTGAGCAGGTTTGCAGATTTATTGCGGAAAATGAAAAAAATCTTACTATACCTTTAATTTCGATTAACGTCTCAAATATAACCTTGTTTGATGATAAGTTTCCGTTTGTATATCTTGAGATTTTATCTAAATATAATCTATCTCCAAACAAAGTGGAAATCGAGATAACCGAAAGCGCCATAGGAATAGAACAAAGCATACTAATAGAGAAATTAGAGGAGATAAGAAACAAGGGTTTGTTTATCTCGATAGACGATTTTGGTTCGGGAGAGTCTTCACTTAACCGATTAAGCTCTATTCCGGCACATACCCTTAAACTTGATAAGGCGTTCTTAGATTACAATATAGCGGATGATAAGGGCGCAATAGTCGTAGAAAATGTTATTAAGCTTGCAAAACAACTTGACATGAACGTGGTTTGTGAGGGTGTTGAAACCAAAGAGCAATCTGTTTGGCTAAAAAGTCTTAACTGTGACCTTGCACAAGGCTATTATTTTGCAAGACCTATGAGCCAACAAGATTTTACGGATCTTTTAAATCAAGATAAACAATACGAGATATAATTTAAATTTCAACATAAAAAATATAGGGGTCTAAACCTTAGTAGGTTCTCCCCTATTTTTTTATTAATAAAACTCATTTATCAGTTTATTTTTGTTTTAAGCAATGATGTAATAAATAAGGAGTGTGGATTTTATGCAAAACAAGTTATCCCCCGGACAACTACACGATATTAACGGACAACTAAACGAAGCCGGATACTCTACCGAGCTTATCAAAAACTACGATCGAGGTCGAATAAAAGCCCCTTTTTTTAAGATAAAAGAATGGGATTATTATCTTGTTTCGGACGGAATAACCGCAACTGCGCTAACGATTGCGGACAACTCATATATGTCTTTGGTAAGTGCGAGTTTTCTTGATTTTCGCAAACCGCAATATAAAACAACGAGTGTAATGAAATTTTTAACGTTTGGAAAACTATTTTTACCTAGTTCAAGCGACGATGGGGACGTTGTTTTCCAAAACAATCGTGTATACATGAGTTTTAAAAACAACAACGGACGCCGAACACTTGAATGCGAGTTTAAGGATTTTAACAAAAACGGAGAAACTTTTAGTGCAACGCTTGATATCGAAAGAAAAAAACAAGACAGCATGGTTATTGCCCTGCCCTTCAAGGATGTTCCAACCGCATTTTATTATAACCAGAAGATCAATTGTATGCGAGCTGGCGGAATTGTAAAACTTGGCGCAAGCAAATATTTTTATGACCAAGACGAAACGCTTGCAACGCTTGACTGGGGACGTGGCGTTTGGACGTATGAAAACACATGGTACTGGGCGAGCCTTTCGACGTACCTAAACGGCAAGACGTTCGGGTTAAATCTAGGGTATGGTTTTGGCGATAACTCGGCGGCTACTGAAAACATGATATTTTATGACGGAGTTGCCCATAAAATTGAGCATGTAACTTTTCATATACCAACTAAACCCGTAAGCGCAAAACAAGCGGTTGTCGACGATTATATGAAACCTTGGATCTTCACAAGCAGCGACGGAAGATTGGGTCTTGAGTTTCATCCGATAATCGACAGATGTGATAACACAAATCTGTTGGTGCTTTCAAGCAGTCAACATCAAGTTTTTGGATATTTTAAAGGATTTGCCTTTTTGGATGACGGAACAAAACTTGAATTCCAAGACAAACTGGGATTTGCCGAAAAAGTACATAATAAATGGTGACAAACTAAACCAAAACCGACTAAAGCCAAAAGATACCAAAAAACGAGTGTACACAAAAAACTGTGTCTCCTCGTTTTTAATTTATGGGTAATTTTCAGGTTATTATATTTGTAACGTTTAATAGGTTTGCTACCTAACAATAAGAACTATTTATGCCCCTCTTTGCTTTGCATAATAAGATATGCGTTTACAAAACCTTCAAGATCTCCGTCCATTACAGCGTTTACGTTGCCCTGTTCGTATCCCGAGCGGTGGTCTTTAACTAGAGTATACGGCATAAAAACATAGCTTCGTATCTGTGAGCCCCATCCAATGTCTTTTTGCTCGCCCTTTATATCCTCTATTCTCTCGAGATGTGCTTGTTCTTTAATCTTGATAAGCTTAGAGATTAACATCTTCATGGCGTTGTCTTTGTTTTGGAATTGACTGCGTTCTGTTTGACAAGAAACTACTATCCCTGTCGGTATGTGTGTAAGCCTTACTGCGGAACTTGTTTTGTTAACATGTTGGCCACCCGCACCGGACGACCTGAAAACATCCATCTTTATATCGTCGTCACGTATCTCGACCTTTGCGTCGTCCCCTATTTCGGGCATAACTTCGGCAGAGGCAAACGACGTGTGACGTCTTCCGGAGCTGTCAAAAGGAGAAACTCTAACTAAACGATGGACACCATGTTCTGATTTAAGATATCCATACGCGTTAACTCCCTCAATTAATATCGAAACGCTTTTAATTCCGGCTTCATCTCCGTCGAGATAATCAAGAGTTTGAACTTTAAAACCCATATTAGACGCAAATCGAGTGTACATTCTGTACAACATTTCTACCCAGTCTTGCGCTTCCGTTCCGCCTGCTCCCGCGTGTAGAGTTAAGATTGCGTTTTTCGCATCATACTCCCCTTTTAAAAGAGTTGCAAGACGTTGTTTTTCGACATTAGTTTCAAGTTTTTTTATCTCAACTTCAATTTCTTCAACCATCGTTTCGTCGTCCATCTCAACCGCAAGTTCAATCAAAGTCTCGGTATCTTCGCAAAGAGATCTAAGTTTTAATAGTTCTTCGAGTTTATTTTTCATAGCGCTTTGTTTTGAAAGCAGTTCTCGTGAACTTTCGGGATTGTCCCAAAAACCAACCGCCGCCGAAACTTCGTCTATCTCGGCGATGCTTTTCTCAAGCCCCTCGATATCAGAAGCTTTAAAGATTGTGTCTATCTCTTGTTTTGCAATTGAAATTTTCCCAATATATTCATCAACCAGTATCATTTTAATAATCCTTTTCTGTTTCTATATGTTGTTAAATATTGTAAATAATCCTCGCCTACGGTGATGATTTAGGAAATACTCCTTGCCTCGTTTCACTCGGCATTTTGCACTGTCTGTGCAAAAACGTAGTATTTCTTGTATTTCAAGCTACATCTAATATAAATAATCCGCAGGATTATTTATATTGCGCATCTGCCTTTGGCAGGCGCATTTAGATTTTAATTGCCGTGGCAAAGCCACATGGCAAATTTATATAATGCTTCGCATTATATAAATAATCCGCAGGATTATTTATATTGCGCATCTGCCTTTGGCAGGCGCATTTAGATTTTAATTGCCGTGGCAAAGCCACATGGCAAATTTATATAATGCTTCGCATTATATAAATTATACACATTTTTTGTACAATCCGCAAATTTTATTTTACTTGTGTGCCTTTTAATACAATCGATTTTGAAATAACTCAAATAGTAAATATAGCGACTTTTGGTTAGAGAGTGGCAAAGCAGAGTTGATTTAGATATATCCCCCGCCGGCGGCAACACCGTTGGCGGGGGATATATCTAAAAAGTTAATCAACGCCATTGTCCACACCCTATGGCTAAAATATGTTGACTAACTATTAAAAAGATAGTATAGTTTGAATGTCATTTAAAAAACAGTTTAAAAAGGAAAAAACAACTATGGAAAATGTACTTACAAGAGAAAAAGCATGGGAGCTTTTAACCGAATACAATAAATCCCCATCGCTTATTAACCACGCGTTGTCGGTTGAAGCGGCTATGAAAGAGTTTGCAAGGGTCAACGGTGAAGACGAAACTATGTGGGGTGTTGTTGGGCTTATACATGACTTAGACTATGAGATGTACCCTACCGAACACTGTAAAAAATCCGAACAAATTCTTCGTGAAAACGATGTCGATGAGTTTTATATCCGCGCGATGTTAAGCCACGGCTTTGGAATATGCACCGAAGTTGAGCCTCAAAGCAAACTTGAAAAGGTTCTTTACACGATTGATGAGTTAACCGGGCTTATCTATGCTCTTTGTTTAATGCGCCCCTCTAAAAGCGTTTTAGACCTTGAACTTAAATCGGTAAAAAAGAAGTTTAAAGACAAATCTTTTGCGGCTGGCGTTAATCGCGAAGTTGTACAAAAAGGTTGTGATATGCTTGGGTTGCCGTTAGACGAGGTTATGCAAACAACGATTAATGGAATGAAACAAAGCGCAGAGCTTATTGGACTAAAGGGTAATTTGTAGTTTAAAACAAACTTTTCTCCCGACAGGGTTTCGATTTAAGTGAGTGGTAAAATCGAGTTGTTTTAGATATCTCCCCCCGCCTCCGGCGCGAGGAGACATCTAAAAAGTTAATCAACTCCTTTGTCCCCACCCCGATTTAATTCGATATTCTGTCGGGTTTTTTATTTATTATTTTATCAACATATCGAAAAACGACTTAAACCAGTTCATTAATACGCGCTTGAACCTTGTCGTAATCATACCCCGCTTTAATAAGTCGCTCATACCGTTCGTCGCCGTTGCCCCACTTGCCGTCGAGCACCTCCAAAGCTATTGTATCAATAGTTTCTTGCGAATATCTTGTAGTCGAAAGTCGCCTATTGACCTCTTGTGCGACATAAAGAAGTTTACTTAAAAGATAAAATCCGTTAGCATCTTGTTCGTCAAATTTATTTAACAAAACAAGTTCGCCCGTTTTATCCCCTGTAAACGTTATGTTTTGTATGCTATTTCGTTTGCAAATATCTACACATAGTTCAACCGTTTTCATCAAAGCAAAATCGCTTATCTCTCGCTTGGTTTCATTTGAGCTGTTTGAAACCTCAATTACAATACCATTGTTTAGCTGCTCGGAAGAATTATCATTTAAAGCGATATATTTTTCTTCTAAACAAAGCAAAACTTTACCGTCGCTGTCTACCCTATAGTTTGAAGGAAGATCGTTTTTATAGATGTATCGTGATTTTAAATCGTTCACAAGATGATTTATTACGATTTTATCAACTTTACTTGAAGAACGTTGAATGGGGTTTTCTTTGGTTAAATACGTGTAATCTATAAGCGGAAAGTTGGTTTCAATTAATAGAGTGTCTATTTTATCTTGTGTTTCGGCCTTGATTTCCGGTTGTTTATCCTTCCCTTGCTCAGGTTTCGGCTTGGGTTTTGTCGGTTTAGGCTTAGGTTTGGGTTTCGGCTGTGGCTCGGGCTTGGGCTCGGGCTGTGGTTCGGGCTTGGGCTCGGGCTGTGGTTCGGGTTTTGGCTCGGGTTGTGGTTCGGGCTTTGGCTCGG
>CAYJJR010000061.1:0-12824 GCA_964370565.1 uncultured Oscillospiraceae bacterium
TCTTCGGAAAACCAATGGAAATTAAACAATTTGAACAGCTTATAAGTTGACAGTTAATAGTTAATAGTTAATAGTTAATAGTTAAGGTGTCGCTAACGCGACTTATTTAATAGTTTTTAGTTTCACACTTTCAGTGTGTACACTTTGTTTAACTTTAAAATTAAAGGAGAAAAAACCATGACAACAGCAATTATTATTGGGGTAATAGCTATTTTAATCATCTTTCTTTTTGCTACTTACAACGGATTTGTTAGGGCGAAAACTATGGTTGAGGAGGGGTTCTCCGGCATAGACGTTTTTCTTAAAAAACGCTACGATATAATACCCAACCTTGTTGAAACGGTTAAGGGCTACGCCGACCACGAAAGCCAAACGCTACAGGCTGTTATAGAGGCTCGAGGAACTGCGCTTTCGGGCGGCGATGTTGCGCAAAGGGCGCAAAACGAGGGGGCGTTGTCGTCCGCTCTCGGAAAACTTTTCGCCGTTGCGGAACAATATCCCTCGCTTAAAGCGGACGGAGTTTTTCTCGATTTCCAACAACAACTCGAACAGCTCGAGGAGGATATCTCGCAAAGTCGCCAATACTACAACGGCACAGTTCGAGCATACAACATCAAAATAAAGGTTATGCCGGCGGCTCTTGTTGCGAACTTGTTTGGGTTTAAAGAAATGCCGTTTTTTGAAGTTTCTTCAGAAAACGAGAGAGAAAACGTTAACGTTAGTTTTAAATAGTATTTAATCGGATTATCTTTAAGGGGAAAGCATATGAAAAAATATATCGTGTTTATTCCTGTTTTAATTATAATAAGCATTTTCCTGTCGCCAATGGTTTTTGCCGAAAACGTTTATATCGAGGACAATGGATCGGGATATTTTATAAAAGACTACCATGTAGATATAACGGCTAACGACGACCGAAGTTTTGATATAGTTGAAACGATAGATGTGCATTTTACCGAACCTAGGAGAGGGATATACCGAAACATCGATCTCTTTGGAGCAGCGGAGGATTTTTGGTTTAGCGAAGATGGCGTTATTGTTGAGGGCGCTCCTTTTTTAGACGAGGGCTACGGAAATATAAGAATAGGCGACCCCAATGTTGAGATTAGCGGAGATAAGCGGTATGTCATATCCTATACCCTTATGTCGTACGCAGATTACGATAAAAACGCTGATTACCTATATCTTGACATTATAGGAACCGGTTGGGATACAACTATATTAGATTTTTCCGCAACTATAACTTTGCCGGAAAACGCCTACATAAAAGACTATACCTTAACAAGCGGTTGGTATGGAAGTACTAACGAACAACAAAATATCGCAACAGTAACGCAACAGGGCAACACCTATTCAATAATGGGCAACAGCGGCCTTGCCCCTTATAACGGAGTTACTATAAACGTCGAGATGGAGGAAGGCGCATATCCAAACGCACCTATCTACATACCTCCCTACACGATAAACAACGTTACAACCGAGATGACGGTAGGCGAAAATTTGAGATTTTCCGTTGTCGAAAACTATAAAGTTACAAAAAACTACGACGAAAGCGAATACTTATACCGCGATTATGATATTACCGCAACCGAGCGCACGACGGTTAATACAAAAAATATCGCGATATCGGGCGACGGCGTAACGTTTGCCGACGAAAACTTGGTACAGTTTCTCGATAGTTTAAAAAAAGGAGATACAGCCGAATATACAATAACATACGACCTCGATATCGTTTCGACCGATCTCTATCCGGTGGATTACGTCAGTTTTGACTTAATCGGCATAACACACGAAAGAAATATCGTTGAAAACGCGCGTTTTGTCTTTACGTCTCCTGTCCCGGCAACGCTTTACGTTAACGAAATAAGCGAACAAGATTACAGTATAAGCGGCGACGGAACCGGCAACATAACTCTCGACTTTAAAGAGAGCGTTTTGGGAGACCGAGAGGTTGACCTTACGTTGACGTTTGACCCCGAAGCATTAATCCCAAAAACTTCTATTGCAGAATACGGCTTGATAGGCGTTATCATTCTTTTTGTGTTGGGGCTTTTGGGTTATCTTTTATTAAACAAAAACGCTCCGCTCGTTACCCCGACGGAATACTATCCCCCCGACAACCTCAACCCCGCGGCCTTGGGGTGTATATTAAGGGGCAAGGCGCACGAAAAAGATGTTTCCTCGCTTATATTCTATTGGGCATCAAAAGGTTTTATCAAGATAGAACTGCAAAAAAACAATAAATTTACCCTTTATAAACTTAAAGAACTTGATGATAACCACGAACAATACGAGATAGATCTTTTTTACTCTATCTTCTTGAAGGCTGATGGCGAGAAAATTACGTCGCAAAAGTTGCATAACGACATATACATTTCTATCGAAAACACAAGAGCGAAAGTTACAAAATCGTTTAACGGCGAAACCGCCCTGCTTGATAAAAAGTCGCAAACTTTTTCGCAAGGTAGCATATTGATAGGCGTTTTGGGAATGGCTGTGCTAAGCCTTGTTGTTGCGCTTATAAATTCGCTCCCTATTTTTGATATAGCGGTATCTTGGGCGTTCCTTTTGTTCCCCTTGTTGTTTTTTACCTACAGCATAGAAAGGTTGGTTGTATCAAAGCATAGGCAAACGGTTGGGAATTTTATAATTCTTGTGTTAACAACATCGGCGCTCTTAATTGGAGTTATGTTCTTTGTTTTAATTCTCGGCTACTTTTTCTCTGCTTTAGTCGTGCTTCCCCTTGTAATAGCGTCAATAGCTATAGTTATAATCGGTAATAACATACCAAAACGAACGGAATACGGACATAAAATGCTTGGGCGAACCTTGGGCTTTAAACGTTTTCTTAAAACCGCAAAAAAAGAACAGCTTGAGACGCTCCTTGCGCAAAACCCAACCTACTACTACGACATACTGCCGTATGCGAATGTTTTAGGGGTATCGAAAATATGGAAAAATAAACTTGATGTTTTTGAAACGCAACCCTCCTCGCCCGTTTGGGTAGATTATACCGACGTGGGACGAGACATAACGATAGGGGCGGCGTTAAACAGCGCTTTGTATTCTGTCGGCAGAACGGTCACGTACAAAAGCACCTCGTCAGGTTCTTCAAGCGGCGGTAGTAGCGGCGGAGGTTTTTCGGGCGGCGGATACTCCGGCGGCGGCGGAGGCGGCGGAGGCGGAAGCAGTTGGTAGTTAATAGTTAAGGTGTCGCTAACGCGACTGATTTAATCATTTTTCACTTTTTGAACTTTAATTTAAAGGAGCATAAATAATGTCACTTGAAAAAGCAAGAAAACTTGACAGTGTCGACGTTTTGTCGTCGTTTAAGGAACGATTTTTCATACCGAAAAACACGCTGTATTTCGACGGAAATTCGCTGGGACTTTGCACAAAAGATGCCGAACAGCAAGTTCTTAAAGCGCTTAACGATTGGAAGACCCTCGGAATAGATCTTTGGACCGATAAAACAGCGAATTATTTTACATATCAAGACCGCCTCGGAGCACTGCTAGCGCCGCTTATCAACGCCGAAAGCGACGAGGTTACTGTGTGTGCAAACACCACGCTTAACATACATTCTGCTATTGCGACATTTTATACCCCAACGGAAAAACGAAACAAAATTCTCGTGGACGACCTTAATTTTCCGACCGATCGTTACGCTATCCAAAGCCAAATAGCGCTCAAAGGTTTAGACCCGAAACAGGCGCTTAAAACGGTTAAAAGCCGCGACGGAGATTTTATATACGAAGATGACATTATTGAAGCTATGACAGACGATGTTTGCATAGTAATGTTACCGTCGGTTTTATACCGAACGTCGCAACTCGTTGACATGAAAAAGATATCGCAAGCGGCGAAACAACGCGGAATTATCGTGGGCTTTGACCTTTGTCATTCTATAGGTTCCGTTCCACACGATTTCCAAGACATAAACCCCGATTTTGCGATTTGGTGTAACTATAAATATCTAAACGGCGGCCCCGGCGCGATAGCCGGACTTTACATTAACAAAAGACATTTCAAAAAACAACCGGGACTTCTCGGTTGGCACGGAAACGACAAAAGCGTTCAGTTTGAGCTTTTGCCCGATTTTAAATCCTCCGAATACGCCGGAGCTTGGCAGACAGGCACACAACCCATTCTTTCGATGGCGCCAATCGAAGCAAGCCTTAAAATTTTTGCCGAAGCCGGTATCCAAAACATCCGCAAAAAATCCCTTGCGCTTACCGAGTTTTTATCGGAACTTATCCAACAAAAACTCACACAATACGGTTTTTCGATTGCAAATCCAAAAGAGGACAGCTCTCGCGGGGGACACATAGCGTTGCGCCACAGCGACGCTATTAGAATAAACGCCGCGTTAAAAAGCAAAGGGGTCGTTCCCGATTTTCGACATCCCGACATAATACGTCTTTGTCCCGCCGCGCTTTATGTATCTTTTGAAGATGTATACAATGTTGTTGAAATTCTAGTCGAGATTATGCAAAACAAAGACTATGAAAAGTTCCCTAACAAGGCCGGAACGGTTGCATAAAATCTTTTGTCTTCCTTAATAAAAAAACAAATCAAATATTGTTGATTTTTTAACAAAGATAGTTTATAATTAAAGCCTACTGAATAACAAGTTATTCAGTACAAATGCTGTGCATTTGAAACAAAATACGCATTTTAAGCGTATTTTGTTGGATTATCTTGATGCTATCTGCTGAATTTTCGCCATAGGCGAAAATCAAAGTGCAAGGTTTTTATTAAAGCTTATGAAAAAACCTTGCACTTTGACAAGTCAAAAACAGCATTTTATGATTTTACAAAGCCGTTTTTGACTTGTTCAGCAGGCATTAATTAAAATAGTTTCGGGGCGGGGAGAGTTTCCCCACCGGCGGTGAAGCGTTTTAACGACAAGCCCGCGAGCTTTAAGCATGAATTCGGTTTAAATCCGATGCCGACGGTATAGTCCGGAGGAAAGAAACTGAAAAGAAAAAAACATGAAAAGACATAGGTTTTTGAATTGTTTGTTTTTTTCTTTTAATTTACTTTTTGCAAACAGCCCCCGAAGCGTCAAATGCTTTTGGGGCTGTTTTTTTTAAAGAAAGGACGATTATAAAAAATGAAAAAGAAGTTAAATATAAAACGCCTTGCAAGGCTTGGGATGTTGAGCGCGCTGTCGCTGGTGTTGATGTTGCTTGTCAGGTTTCCGCTTTTCCCCGCCGCGCCGTTTCTCGAGTATGAGCCGTCGTCGATACCTATATTAATAGGAACGTTTTTATACGGTTCTTTTTGGGGTGTGGTCATCACGGTGGTCGTGAGTGTCATTCAAGGGTTTACCGTGAGTAGCAGTTCCGGCGTAATCGGGATATTTATGCACCTTGTTGCGACAGGTGCTTTAAGCATTGTTGCCGGAATGGTCTATAAAAAAAACAAAACAAAAAAAGGCGCCATCATGGGGCTTGTGTTTGGTAGCATCGCAATGGTTGTTGCGATGGTTATCTGGAACTATATTCTAACCCCCGTTTTCACCGGTATGCCGCGTGAAGAAGTCGCAAAACTTATCGTGCCCATAATTATTCCGTTTAACGTAATCAAGGCTACGATTAATTCGTGCATAGTTTTTTTAGTTTATAAGACGGTGAGTAAATACTGGGGAAAATAGCTGTTTATGAGATGTTGAAGCGGTTTACGCATAAGCATGTTAAAAAAGATGTATCCTAAATAAAAACGCCAAACTACAAGTTTTTTTGTAGTTCGGCGTTTTTAATTTTCTATTTACTCATCATCATTATCTTCAACTCTTGAAGTTGAAGGTCGGCTATCTGCGCATACATCTCGGCTATCGGAGATATATACTTAGATTGAATTTCTCCCATCGCGCTTTGGTGGGTTAGGCTTTGTTCTTTAAGGTCACGTCGTCTGTCGCGTTCGATGTCGTTTCGCTCTCGTTCGTAATCGGTCGTAAGTTTCAAGATATGGCTTTCGGCGGGGCCTCCCGAATAACCGCTTGACGACAGTATCGACGGCAGTTTTTTAAGGTTTTGTTCTTTACCTATATATGCGCTTTTAAGTGCCGTGTTTGAGCTGTCGTCTATCTGTTCAACGCGATATTCGTTTGTCTTGGTCTGCATATTTTTTTCCGCCGTTCGGCTTTGCTCAAGCTGGGAGATAGCGCCGTATAACATGCTGTAGTCAACCATTGCTAGACCTCCGTTGTTTCACATTGTGTTCCGAAAATCTCAGCAAGATGCGCCACAAGGTTCGCCGCTTGCTTGCTTAAATCGGAAATTAAAACTTTATATTTTTTTTCGATTGTTGCCACCGGCTGTTGTTCATAATACAAAAGACTGTATTCCGAGTTTGTCGAGGAGTTAACGACGTTGTCGGGAAAGACGTAACAATGCCTCACAGGGTCAACCCGACCGTTTGCGTCGTTTGTTCCGCGCCTAACCTCGAAGTGAATGTGTGAGCCGAACGAATAACCGCTGTTGTTCATGTTTGCTATCTGGTCGCCTTGTTTGACGCTGTCGCCTACCTTGACTTTTGCGGAGCCTTTAAGGTTGTGGGCCGAAAGCGTCCAGATGTTTTGCCCGAGTTCATCTCGTCCGTGGTGGATTATAACATAGTTTCCATAGTTGCTGTAGCTTGTGTTGTTGGTTTGATTATCTACAACCGCAACCACCGTTCCGTCGGCAGGGGCTATAATAGGCACGTTTGCGCCGCCTTGGTTCGAGTTCCACGCGTTGTCTATCCCTTTGTGGGTACTGCTGTACCCCCTTGAAAACGCGACATATTTTGTTGGATATCTAAGTATCATACGCCCTCCTTAAAGTTCGTGGCTTACGCTGTCGGCATTTTTTTCGTTTGCTAAAGCCTCTGTCGTTTTGCCGCTTAATGCGTCGAGATATCGGTCGGCTTCTTTGGCGTTGTTAGAAAAACTGTTGTTACCCCACCACGCCCAAACCGACGCTATAACCGTTGCAAAGCTGTTTACAAGGCTTTCGATAACAGCGTCTTCAACCTCGATTATCGGCATGTCGAAGATTAATAGAACTTGGTTTACGAGCGCCAAAATCAATGTGGCGGTTCTTATAAAGGTTGTTGTGTTTCTTGTCATTTGTTTTATTCCTTTCTTTTTTCGGCGGACATAACCGCTAATTTTTTTTCGTTTTCGGTAATTCTTTGTTCGTGCGAGTCGATTTTTTTCCAAACCTTTTCGTCGTTTGCGGTCGTGCGTTTGGCTATCTCCTCAAACTTTTCGTCGAGCGACGTAATGTTACAGTTGAGTTCGGTTATGCTTTTTGTAAGCTTTGTTATCGGCGTCGAGACCGTTATAATAAACCCGACAACGGTCGCCACAACGACGAATATTCCCCATTCGGTCATAACGTTATTCCTCCGTTTGTTCGTCGGTCGGGGGGCTTTCAGAGATGCCCAAAATTTCGTCGTGTTCAAGCTTTGTTATAACCCCTAGTCGAAGATATGCGGCAAGGTGCAAAGCGGTTACAAACCCTCTGTCATACCTTGATTTAATCTGGTCAAACTTTGTCATTTGCTGTTTCTCCTTTCTGTAGACTGAAAGCAAGCGCAAAACACACTTGCAGCGAAAAACGAATTAAATTCGTCGCTTTAGCGACACCTTAACTATTAACTATTAACTATTAACTATTAACTATTAACTATCAACTATTAACTATCAACTTTAACCTATCTCAAGTTCCAAAACCCTTAAATCAAGTTCGGTTAACATAAGCCCGTTTTCAAGCGCCGAAATATCAAGTTCCGTTATCATCATTCCGTTTTCAAGCGTCGTTATATCAAGCTCGGTTATGCCGAATTCGAGAAGTTGTTCCGAAGCTTTAAGGTTATAGTTTGAATGGTCAAAAACAGTTTTAAGCTTTTTGCGCGTTTCAAATAGTTCGCTTTCAAGATACTGTGTTGTTGTCATTTTTGTAACCCCTCCTTATTTCCCATAAACTCTGCAATCATAGAGATAACCTATGTTTCTTTCGTGTGTGTAGTTTAAATAACCTGTTACCTTTATAAACTTTATCTTTGTCGAAGGCTTTGTTATATACTCTTGCGAAGCTGTGACAAAGCTGCTGTTGCTTCCGGCACGTGCGCGCGACGCAATCGATTCCCACGTCACTCCGTCCACAGAACTGCTCAGCGAAACCGTCGTGACGGGGGTTGTGTCTGATTGGAATTTATAACATCCAAAACGAAGATAGAATTTATAAAGCCATATCTCTTCGGAAAATTCATAAATAGCGCTCACCGTTTGTTGCGAATAAAACGCAAGGTTGCTTGAGCTTGAAGCGTCAAACACAACATAGCTTGACGACGGAGAAACGGTTCCCGACGGTTGGGTTGCCGACGTCATAGCGGGGTTGCTTCTCGGTATTGACGCGTCTAGTATGTTTCGAGCAAGTGAATTGTTGAGCACGGCTAATTGAATAACCGAAAGTGAGCGGTACAAATAGTTCATTGCGTTTTCGCTGTTTAACAGTTTTGTTAAGATGGCATCGTTTTCCATTATCTCGGTCAGCGTCAGTTTTTGTCTGATACCGGCACAACGAAGCCAGATTGTATGATCGTCTACCGGAAGCACCAGCGTTCCGTCCGGAATATCCTCGTACCCCGCTCCGATTGGATAAAGATAAACCCTCGTGACCTCTTGTTCTTCTTCAAACGTTTGATACTCGCGCTTCATCATAGCGACAACGTTTTGTTTAAGATACCCGAAAACCGTCCCCTCGCCTCCGCTGTTTATCGTTGTTGCCAAAAGTCCGTTAACTTTTATCTCATCGTCCGAATTAAAATCGTCGGTCGGTGTAAATCTTATGGTGTCTCCAAAACCGTTAAGCTCGACAACCCCTTTCGAGCGCAAAAATTCCGTGTCGGCTCCGGGGTTTTTGACAACAACATCGATGCGAAGATTTCCGATATCAACCTTAATCGCGATTTTCAAACTGTCTACAAAATAGTTTTGTCCTATCTGGTTGATAACAGAGCTGGTGGTTAAAAACTGGCCGTCCGGGTTGTAGACCGAAAACGCCTGTGAGATACCCGCTATCTTTATCGTTTGTCCCAATTCTATCGGGTCGGTGTTTTCAAATTCGGCGTAAAAAACCCCTTCGGTCGGCAGGTTTGAAAGGGTATGTGTCGTCGTTGCAAACGAATAATCTGCTTGTTTTATATCTCCCGAAAAAAATGTTATATTCTTAATAGTTGGGTTGACGGCGGCAAGCGCTTTTTTACCGGGCATTATATACCCGTCTTCAAGCGGTTTCGCGTCGCTTTTTTGCGCCCAATACCGTTCTCCCGAAACATAATACTCGTCGTTATATCCATTAGAATCGTCGGCGGCAAGTATCAAAGTTTTGGTGGTTTCAAGTTGTGTTTCGATAGAAAACCTCGCTTCGGTTCGATTATATTCATAAAGCTTTAAACCGTTGTCCGCAACTTTTGAATGTAAAACCTGTCCTGTGCCCCCCTCGTCAACGTAATCAATCTCGCGCATGTCGCCCGCTCCTATCTTTTCGATAGTTTCGTTAAGTAACGTTTTTGAAACATAGTCGTTTTTAACATCCTCGACAAGCGCGTTGTACTCGGGGATTATAAGGTCTTTCGACAACTCGTCAAACTTTGTTTGCATGTCAAGCGTTTGAAGCGACGGAATGTCGGGTATGCCGATAACGCCAAAAGTATCGTCGCCGGGAAACAACTTTTTGTCGTTGGGCTTTTTTAGTTTTTCAAAGTCTATTGTACGCTGTTCAATTGCCATATTTTATAGCGATCCTTTCTTTTGATCTTTTGTGTGTGCGCTAAAGCTTAAAGTCATAACTCCAAAAACTCAAGGTTTGCTTCATACAAAGCAATTGCCTCGTTTATGTTGCTGTTTTCAAAGATAAGCTGGATTTGTTTACCGCTCGGCCTAATCGAGATTGTCTCGCTTATCGCCCGAGGAAAGTTAAGCGTTATAAACGAAAGGGCAGAAAACTGTAGGTTTATAAACGAAAACATCGACGGAATACTAAAATTCCCCAAAAGTTTTTCAACCTTTCCGTCATACTCCGCCGAGATTGAAACTTGGGTTTTTTGATATGTTCCGATTAAGGCAGACACTTTTTTAAACTTCTTTTTAAACGAAAAGTCGCTTCCGAAAACGTTTGGTGTTTTCCAATAACACGAATAGGCGCTTCCGTCGTCGTTATAGTTTTTAACGTCCTGTTCGTCGTCTTTAAACATCTTTATCTCTCCAAACTCAGTTCCGAAATAAAGGTTTCCGCCGTCCTCAAACAAGAGCCTCGCGTTTATCCCCGTCCAATAAAACGCTTCGTACTGCCGTGTGCTGTACGGAAGGTTATGTTCAACCGAAACTTGTGAGCTGTCCAAAAGAAAGATGTATCCGTTTGTTGCGACACAGTAATAGTCACCCCACAAAACCCCATAGGCGTTTTCAAGCGAAAGATCCATAAGCTTTCGACGTAGGTAGTATGAACGTTCTTGAGAATACTTTTCCCCCAAAACATCGCTTGGAGTAAGCGCGTATAACCCGTCTTTTGTAAGATAGATAGGCTCGGTCTTTACGTTTCCAATTGCATATCGCGAAACTGCCCCTTTGCCTTGGTAGGTGCCGTTTAAAACGAAGATTTCGTTTCCGTCGCTATCATAAGCTCCGGCGCGAAGAATAACGTTTGTGTTGTCGGTTGTCGCCTTTAACAGCGTAACAAGAGAACTTTCCGCAACAGAATACCCCATTATCTCGCCGCCGTCGGGCGCAAGTTGGCTGTACCAAATATCCCCCCAATATGTCGGGTCGTTTATCTCACAGTGGTAATCGAGGTTGTTTTTCGCTGCCGCAAAGATGCGGTTTCTTGTCCCCGACGCACCGTAAACGATTGAAACAATACAGTTGTTAATCTTGTCCGCGTAACCCTCAACCGTCTTATAGTAGGTTACAACCACGTTATCTTCCCCAATCCGTATCGGTTCTCCCGGCGCTTCAAGAAAAGTTATCGTTCCGTTTACCCTGTCGGCGGTAAATTCGATGTTTTCTTTTAACTTGACATAGTTTCCGTCGTAATCTAAAATCTCGACGCGAATTTCGCGTTCGTCAAGGTTGTTTGCGCTAAGTTGGAACTTTGTCGCCGCCGGAACAAACTCTTCCGTTCCCTCTTTTCCTTTATCCCCTGTCGATTGAAAGCTGTCTTTTCGTCCGGTTGAAATAAGGTTAATCGGTTCAAAAACCTCGCCGCCGCCCGTTGGCTCGCGCGCAATCGTAACTTTCGGAACCTTTCCGACAGAAGTTAAAAGAGAGGACGTTAACGGCGTTTTGTTGTCTTCGGTAACCGTTCTTTTTGAGATAACGCGACAATGACTGCCGTCGAAGATAAGTAGTTTCCCCGCAAGTTGTGACGACTTTGAAAACTCGTCCGCCACATCGCTTGCAAGCAAGGCATCGTCCTTTATATCTTCGGTCAACGCGTCGAGATAGAGTTTTGTTCCGGCGTGAACTATCCGATATTTTTTATCGTTATCGTCCGCGAAAAAATGCACCCCGTTTATCCTTTCGGGGTATATCTTAATCGTTTGATACCCCGTTCTTTTTTTAACCTTTCCCGTGCTTTCTCTCAACCAATTCGGGGCTTCGGGTGAACGGTTTACCGAAACGTTAGCGCTTTCGCTTGTGAAGTCACACCCCAAAAATTTATCAAACGAGATCTTTTTTCGCTTTGTTTCGCTTGGTAGTTTAAGTCTTGCCATAAATCTGCCTCCTTTCGTTTATTTTTTTATGCTCAAATCTTGTTATCTTGTTACACCACCCAACCGCTCGTGTCCTCGAAAAAAGACGGGCTTTTTGCCGCTTTTTCGCTTATAACAAGCTCCGAAAGCAACAGGTCGCCTTTGTTGTAGTTGTGAACGGCTAACGCCGGGTTGTCTTTAACGCCTATCGAATGTGCCATTAAATATGGCAGGATATCCGCCGCAAAATCGTCGAGGTCGATTATCGTGTCGTCGTCGCTGTTGTTGGCGTTAAGCGGAATTGGATAACGCTTGTACTTGACAAGATATTCTCCCGTGTCAAACGAATTAAGCAAAAGAATGTGTCCTTTTTCCCGTTTATAGTCCGCCGTTCCAACGACGCGTTCGCCGTTTTCTGTTTTCATAACCGGATCTTTGTCCGCAAAATCTAAAAATACCGTTTCACCGTCTATCTTGGTTAGTTCTCTTATGTCGTACGCAGTATATTGTGAAAAGTTCGGGATGTCGGACAAGTTGTCGCTTTTAAGATGTTGGTATATTGCCATATCTTTAATCGTGTAACAATAAAGCCCCGAAAACGTTATCTTTGCGTTATCCCCTAAAAAACCGAAATACCGCTTAAATGTGCCGTTTGACTGTAATGGTATCTCAATACCGTCGGGTTTTTGGTCGTCCGTTATAACCGCCCTGCCGTTACCGTCACACATAAAGCTATACGCCTTTCCGCCGGCTGCATCAAATTCAATTGCGGTCTTTGTGCCGTAGAAAAACGGTTTTGTCTGTTCCCTTGGAACAAGGTTTTGCATAGGTTCGTGTGACACGGCTACGACGTCGGTTCTAGGCCGCGCGTTGATTGAAATGAAGTTTTGCGCCTCGTTACAAGCGTCGATAAACTGGGCGACGTTGTTTTTATAGTAGCTTTCCTTTTCGTCGAGTTTGTTTATGGTCTGTCGCCAGATGTTTCCCCATCTTCGCATAGAGTTTTCTCCTTTCATTATTAATTCGTAATGCGTAATGCGTAATGCGTAATGCGTAATGCGTAATGCGTAATGCGTAAT
>CAYJJR010000062.1:0-12805 GCA_964370565.1 uncultured Oscillospiraceae bacterium
GCAAATTTATATAATGCTTCGCATTATATAAATAATCCGCAGGATTATTTATATTTCTGCATCCGACCAGCTCTGCCTTGTGGCGGAGGTTGTTGTCGGGCAGTTTAAAATACGTATTGAAAACGCCGTGGCAAAGCCACATGGCGAATTTATATAATATTTGGAACAAATATTATATAAATAACGAAAAAATTTCATACAACTGTAAAAAAAGGGGGCTATTGCAAATATTTTTGCATACCCCCCTTGTTTATTTAGTATTGTTTAAGGAGAAAATGCTATGAACAAAAAAGCGATTGCAAAACAATGGGATGTTATGATAAAAAAAGAAAACAAGTTTTTGCAAAACAACGAACAAAAAAAGCAAACCAAGCTTGATTCGTTTGTATCTGAGAAAGTTCCCGAAAAACTTGTATCAACTTTAAACTCTGCTTTTGCGAAATCATTTAATATTATTTTTGAAAAAGGGGTAGGAGTTATTGAAAAAAGCTATAACAAACAAGAGATTGAACACAGCTTTAAGGTAAACCGATATTCATTTTCTTTAAAACAAGACAAAAAAAGATTAAAGCTTTTTGATAATTTGGCTAACAAATCCGAGACAAAAAATGTAGTAATTTCGGGTGTTAAAGGAATTGGTCTTGGGGTTTTTGGAATTGGCCTTCCCGATATACCTATATTTATTGGTATGGTTTTAAAAGGCATTTATGAAACTTCATTATATTATGGTTTTGATTACGACAGCGAAACCGAAAGATATTTTATTTTAAGTTTAATCGAAGCGTCGCTTTCGTATGGAGATCAAGCGATAACACGGAACAACGATATAAATGAGTTTATATCCTCCCCAGCCCTTCCGCAAGATTACGATAGAAAAACAAAGGTCGACGGCGTAGCGAACGTTTTGTCCACGGAACTTTTGGTTATGAAGTTTATTCAAGGTGTTCCTATAGTCGGGGTTGTCGGAGGTTTTTCAGACGCTGTGTTTGTTAAAAAAATTCTCGATTATTCTAAACTTAAATATAAGCGGCGCTTTTTACAAAAATATATTTGAATTTATACACAGACAAAACCCGGCAACTTTATCGTAATTTTATTACGAGAGTTGTCGGGTTTTGTTTATGTATCGCTTTCTACTCTGTTTCAACAGGATAGATTATCTCGACTATTTTTTCAATTAAAGTTCCAACTCCTGTCCCAACTTCGGAAGAAATGGGGATTATATCAATAGGGTAATATTCCCCTATCTGCTCTTGAAAACGCTCTATAACGGTTTTAAATTCACTTTTTTTCAATTTATCTACCTTAGTCAAAACGGCTACGAATGGAACATCTGTCTGATCCAAAAAATCAAGCATAGTTTTGTCGTCAGCGCTTATCTTGTGTCTGCTATCTAGAAGCAACAAAACAACAGCTATGTTCCTGTTTGAATTGAAATACGCTTCCATAAGCTTTGACCAACGGATTTTTTCCGATTCGGAACGTTTCGCGTAACCATATCCCGGAAGATCCACAATATCAACTTGTTCATTAACCGTGAAAAAGTTAATTGTTGTTGTTTTTCCGGGAGTTCCGCTTACTTTAGCGAGTTTTTTTCTGTTGCATATTTTGTTAAGCAACGAAGATTTTCCGACATTTGAGCGACCGCAAAAAGCAACCTCTATCTTAAGCGAAGGTGGAAGCTGTTCCGCAAAACCTACCGCTTTACTAAATTCAACTTTATTAAACTGCATATACCACCCTTTTTTATAGCCTCGAAGCAGCCTCTTTTTGAGGTTCGAGAACTATCTTTGTTTCAATAATCTTGTCAACCTTAGGTTTATTTTGGTCAAGAGGAATTGCGTATTCCAAAACTTCGGTTATAGTTTCAACCGGAATAATTGTTAGCGCATTCTTAACCTCTGTCGGCACATCTTCAAGATCTGAAAGGTTAGATTTCGGGATTATAACCGACGTCATCTTTTCTTTAAATGCCGCTATTAGTTTTTCTTTAAGTCCGCCAATTGGAAGCACATTGCCTTTAAGCGTGACCTCTCCCGTCATTGCAACATTCTTTTTAATCGGGGTAGCTATGACTGCCGAAACGAGCGACACCATAAGCGTAACGCCGGCGGAAGGTCCGTCTTTTGGCACAGCGCCTTCGGGGGCGTGGATATGAATGTCGATACCCGTTGCAATGTTTTCGGGAACTTTGTATTTACCAGTCAACGTTCTCGAAAGAGAAACCGCAATTTTAGCCGATTCTTTCATAACGTCGCCAAGACTTCCCGTTGTTTCAACCTTCCCTGTCCCGGGAATAGCTATCGTTTCAATCGGCAAAAGTGTGCCGCCTACCGATGTCCACGCAAGCCCGTTAGCAACCCCAATGTCCGACCTTGTGTCTACCAAGCTGCCTTTGTTTTTCCGAGATCCCAAAAGTTTTTCAAGCGCAGGATAATCAATCTTAATATTATCCAGCTTGCCCTCAACTATCATGCGAACTGATTTTCTAATAAGCTTTGCAAGTTCACGTTCAAGCGAACGAACCCCTGCTTCTGCGGTATAGTCGTCAATAAGTCCATAAACCGCCTTGTCAGTTATCGTGAACTGTTGTTTTGAAATCCCGTGTTTTTTAAGCTGTTTCTCTAATAGATGAAGTTTAAGGATTTTAAACTTTTCTTGACGGGTATAACTCGAAAGCTCTATGACATCCATGCGGTCATAAAGCGGTTTTGGTATCGAATGTGGGTCGTTTGCTGTGGTTATAAACAAAACCTTGCTTAAGTCATACGGTATATCTAAAAAGTGGTCTTTAAAGCTGTTGTTCTGTTCCGGGTCTAAAACCTCAAGCAAAGCGGACGACGGGTCGCCCTTATAGTCGTTGCCTAACTTGTCTATCTCGTCCAAAAGGATAAGCGGGTTAGAGGTGTCGGCGCTTGATATGGCGTTGATAATTCTGCCCGGCATAGCCCCGACATACGTCTTTCGGTGTCCGCGTATCTCTGCTTCGTCGCGAACGCCGCCTAGCGACATACGAACAAACTTTTTTCCCATACATTCAGCAATTGAACGTGCTATCGAGGTTTTTCCAACCCCCGGAGGCCCAACAAGGCAAATTATCTGGGCGTTTATCTCGTCGGTCAAACTTCGTACCGCAAGAAATTCTAAAATTCTATCCTTAACTTTGTCAAGCCCGAAATGTTCTCTTTCGAGAATTCTTTTGGCTTTTACAAGGTCGTATTTATCTTTAGAATAGATGTCCCAAGGAAGGTCCACTATAGTGTCAAGATAGGTTCGTATAACCGCGGCTTCTTGAGAACTCCCCGACATCATCGAAAGTCTTTCAACCTCTTTTAAAACTTTTTTAATATACTCGGGTTTTAAAGGAAGAGATTTAATCCGCTGCTTATATTCGTCGGTATCGCTTATGATATCTCCCTCTTCGCCAAGCTCGGAGGAAAGAACCTTTATTTGTTCTCTAAGGTAGTAATCTCTTTGATTTTTATCAATTTGATCCCTAATTCTGTTGCTTACGTCGCGTTCAATTTCAAGAACATCGTTTTCTTTTATAAGTATTTCAAGCAACAAATTGAGTCTTATTAAGCTTGAATTTTCCGAAAGTATGGCTTGTTTTTTATCAAAATCAAGCGGCAACGCAAACGTAATGTATTCGACAATTTTTTGTGGATCGTTTGTTCCAAATGTTATTTCTATTATGTCTTCCGAAAGTCTCGGAACATTTTTTGAATAGATATCTATTTGTTCTCTAATCCCCCGTAAAACGCCCTCCGCTTCATTTTTATAATCGGGGGGTATTCCTCTTACGGGTGCTTTTACAACGTCGGCAAAATAACTGTCCTCATGTTCATAGAATTCAATTAATTTACCACGATATTTGCATTCGACAAGTACTTTTATAATATCATCGGAAAATCGCAACAACTGTTTAACGGTCGCAACAACCCCATATCTGTACATATCTTTCTTTTTTGGTTCCTCAACCATGATATCTCTTTGAGCCAGCAAAAACACAGGAGTTCCGTTTTTAAACGAAGATTCAAGCGCTTTAATTGTTTTTTCTCTGCCGGCGTCGAAATGATTTATTGTATCGGGAAACAACACCACGCCCCTCATCGGAACAAGTGGCATGTTCATTATATTTGGATTTTGAACGCTTACTTTTGCAATCATTGTTAAAAACAATCCTTCCTACACAAGATTTTGTGTGTTTTTTGCATCTATTTTGCAAAAAAACCACATAAACAATATTATTTTATCGTTTAAAACACAAAATCATAAAAAACATTACTTTTCAAAATAAAAAATAAACTTTTTTTAATAATATAATACTTTTTATTAAAAGTCAAAATTAAATGGATATTGGGAAATAATAGTAGATGTAATGTAAATAACACTATATATTGTAGTTTATACTTAACTTTTTTTGTCCTGTACACTTTATTTATGGTTTGCAAAAAAAAGAGCTGTCTAGTACGCATAAGTAAGGGGCTACCCCTAATGTTCAACTTGAAATTTTGGATTTTCCCCAATTTTCAAGCTAACACAAAGGTTCGCCCCTACATTTTTTTGTTTTGACTTTTTGCAATCTACCGAAGATTATGCAATATTGGGTTCAGCCTTTTTTAATACATATTTCGGTTTTGCGCCGCCCACAGTCTTTGCGTTAATAACTATCTTTTTAACGTCAGCTTTTGAAGAAGCCTCGTACATTATCGGTATTAACAGTTTTTCCATAATTGCGCGAAGTCCACGTGCGCCACTTTTGTATTCAATCGTTTTAGTAGCAATTTCTTTTAACGCGCTGTCTTCAAACACAAGATCAATATCATCCATTCCCAAAAGATGTTGATACTGTTTAACTATCGAATTTTTTGGTTCGACAAGAATTCTTACAAGCATTTCTTGATCGAGACTGTCAAGAACCGATATAACCGGTATTCTTCCGACAAGTTCCGGAATAATTCCAAACTTTACGATGTCGTGTGCCGTTACTTGTTTGACAAGCGTTTCTTTGTTGTCTTCTAATTTTTCCTTTAATTTTGCACCAAATCCAAACGACGAAGATCCAACACGTTGTTCGATTATCTTGTCTATACCGTCAAACGCTCCACCACAGATAAACAAAATGTTTGTCGTGTCTATCTGGATAAACTGTTGCTGAGGGTGTTTTCTTCCGCCTTGCGGAGGAACGTTGGACACCGTGCCTTCAAGAATTTTAAGAAGAGCTTGTTGAACGCCCTCGCCACCAACGTCACGCGTTATCGACGGATTTTCGCTTTTTCTCGTTATCTTGTCAATCTCATCGATGTATATAATGCCGCGCTCTGCCTTTTTAATGTCAAAGTCTGCTGCTTGTATAAGCTTTAAAAGGATGTTTTCAACATCTTCTCCTACATACCCTGCCTCGGTAAGTGTGGTCGCGTCGGCAATCGCAAACGGAACATCAAGCGATTTTGCAAGCGTTTGCGCAAGATATGTCTTTCCCGTTCCGGAAGAACCCAAAAGCATAATGTTGCTTTTTTGTAGTTCAACGTCGTTTTTCTTGCTGTTGTTAAGAATTTTTTTGTAATGATTATATACCGAAACAGATAAAACTATCTTTGCGTCCTCTTGTCCTATGACATACTCGTCTAATATTTTCTTAATCTCTCTGGGTTTTAAAAGTTTAAAGTTGTCGCCGTCTCTTTTTTTCTTTTGAAACGTCTTGTTCTCTTCAAAATCTATTTCGTCAAGATTTTCATCTAAAAGCGAATAACAAAGCATGACACATTCGTTGCATATATAAACATTGGGTCCTACAAGCATTTTTTCAACTTGATCTTGATTTTTCCCGCAAAACGCACAATGTATTGTCGGTTTTTTATTTGACATAAAGCCCTCCATTCCTTGTTATTTTTTGTAATGAAAAAAAATTATCTATCTCTTTTCAAATACGTTATCTACCAAACCATATTCTTTTGCTTCGTAAGCATCCATGAAATTATCACGTTCTGTGTCGCGTTCGATAACTTCAATTGATTGTTTTGTAACGTCTGAAAGAATTTTATTAAGATTATTTTTAATCTTAATAATTCTATCCGTGTGAATTTTTAAATCAGTCGCTTGTCCTTTAAATCCGGCAAGCGGTTGGTGGATCATAATCTCGCTGTTTGGCAAAGCGCTTCTTTTTCCCGGCGCACCGGCTGCAAGCAAAAACGCGCCCATCGAAGCCGCCATACCGACACAAATTGTTGCAACATCACATTTGATATACTGCATCGTATCGTAGATAGCCATTCCGGCAGTTATAGAACCGCCGGGGCTATTTATATATAGGCTTATGTCTTTTGCGGCATCTTGCCCCTCAAGATAGAGAAGCTGGGCTACCACAAGGCTTGCGGTGACGTCATTAACCTCGTCCGAAAGCATTATTATGCGGTCGTTCAACAAACGAGAAAAAATGTCATATGATCTTTCGCCCCTGTTTGTTTGTTCAACAACCATTGGTACTAAACTCATTGTTATTCCTCCGAGTCATCAAATTTATAAATTTTTCATTATAATTATAAACTGTTAAATTTTTAAATTATGTCGAAAATAAAGTTAAGATTTATTTATCTTTTGCAACCGTAACTTTTGCGTTGTCGCGGATAAAGTCAAGCGCTTTGTTTGCCGCAAGATCTCTTTTAACTTCTTTAACAGGCACCGCTTTTTTAAGGTTTTCAACTTCCATTTTGTATTTTTCCGCCATATCGGCAAGTTCTTTTTCAACGTCTTCGTCGCTTATAACGATGTTTTCTGCGCGAACCACCGCTTCAAGAGCCAAACGAACCTTAACTTGACCCAAAGCTTGGTCTTCAAATGTTTTTCTGAAAGCTTCTTGGTCTTGTCCGGCATATTTCATGTAGGTTTCCATGTTAAGCCCTTGCGATTGGAGACGATAGGAAAACTCTCTTACGAGTTCTTCAACTCTATCGCTAATCATTGCAGCGGGAACTTCGCCTTCAAGTTCTTCCGAAACCTTTTTAGCTATCTCGTCTTCTAACCTTTGTTTTGCAAATTCTTGTTTTTGTTCGGTAAGACGTTTTGTTATATCCTGCTTAAGTTCTTCAAGCGAATTAAATTCGCTTACATCTTTAGCAAACTCATCGTCGATTTCGGGGAACTCTTTAACTTTAAGTTCGTTTAATTTGCATTTAAACGTTGCATCTTTTCCGGCAAGTTCGCTTGCGCCGTATTCTTCAGGGAATTTAACTGTAACGTCAAATTCTTCGCCAATTTTCTTTCCGATAACTTGATCTTCAAAGCCCGGTATAAATTGACCCGAACCTAAAGTCAAATCAAACTTCTCGCCTTTTCCGCCCTCGAAAGCTTTGTCGTCTACAAATCCTTCAAAGTCAATATTTGTTATGTCGCCGTCTCTCGCTTCCCTGTCTTCAACCGGAACTATTCTCGAAGCTTTGTCACGGAATTGGTTTATTTCGGCTTCGATTTCTGTGTCGTTAACCGTTTCGTCGGGTTTTTCAACTTCGATGCCTTTGTATTTTTTAACCGAAAGTTCCGGACGCAGTTCAACGGTGAACTGCAAGTTAGCGCCGTTGTCGATGTCTACCGACACAACTTTAATATCGGGCCTTCCGATAAACTGAATGTCTGTTTCGTTAAGTGCGAGTTCAAACGCATCGGGAAGCACCGAGTCAATAGCGTCGTCATAGAAAACGGTGTCACCGAATTTTTTTTCAATCAAAGCTTTCGGAGCTTTACCTTTGCGGAAACCTTGAATTTCGATATCTTTTTTAACCTTGTTATAAGCCTTGTCGATAGCCGCAGAAAATTCGGTTTTGTCGACGTTCACCGTCATCTCGTATTTATTGCCTTCGGTCTTAGCGTGATTGGTAAGTTTCATATAATTATTTTAACTCCTTATGTTTTTTTCAAACTAAATTATTATAACATAAAATTATTTATAAATCTACATTTTAAAGCACTCTATATGGGGAAAATTTAAGAAAATCCGCAGAAATTAATTTATAGTTTATCCCGTCAACCTCTCCCGTCACCGCACAATTAAAACTATATCCGTGAAGATGTCCGAAGAAACATTTTTCAACCCCATATCTTTTCATAACATCGATAATTTCTACCGATTTAACATGGTTAAATATCGGAGGATAATGAAGAAAAACAAACAGTTTTTCGTACCCTTTGTTTTTCGCATCTTTAAGCGATAATTCTAATCTTTGACATTCGCGAGCCATTATTTTTTTGTCGTTTTGCTGTACCTCTTCGATAACCCAACCCCTTGAACCACAGATGGCAACCCCTTCTGCTTCGAAACAGTTGTTGTTTAAAATAGATATAGTGTCAAAACCGTTTTCCAAAAGCCAACCATTCATTTTAGTCATCGTGCTCCACCAATAATCGTGGTTACCTTTTAAAAGGATCTTTTTTCCGTTTAGATTATTGATGAATTTAAAATCTTCAAACGCTTGTTTAAAATCTATTCCCCACGAGATATCGCCCGGAACAACGACGGTGTCTTGGTTTGAAACAAGCTTGTTCCAGTTGTTCAAAAGTCTTTCGGTGTGGTTATCCCAACCTTGGAAGATATCCATCGGTTTAGATCCGCCAAGCGACAAGTGAAGATCCGAAATAGCGAACAAAGCCATTACATCTTCCTCTCATAACGATTATTTTATAAATTCAAAAAACAACGGTTCGATCTCTTGTTCTTTATAACACCCCTCAAAACGAACTTGTTTTTCGGTTAAGCCTCTAAGACATTTTGGTGCAGTTAAATTTGATAGCTTTTCAAGTGTCTTAACGGCATCATCATATTGCTCGTCGTGGTCAAACACAGCTTTTATAACGCTTTCAGAAAACTTAAACGGACTCGCGGTAGACACAATTACCGTGTGTGTGTTGTCTTTTGTCTGCTCTTTATACTGTTCATATGCATTGGTCGCTACCGCCGTATGCGGGTCTATTAGATAGTCAAATGTGTCATAAACCCTTTTAATCTCTCTTTCGGTTTGTTTTTCGTCACATCTATATCCGAAAAAGTTTTGTTTAATCGTCTGCATTTGTTCACTTGAAACTTTATAGCTTCCGTTTTGTTCAAGGTTCTCAAGGTAACTTGCGACGTCTTTTGTGTTTCCGTCCGATATAAGATATAAAAGTCGTTCGATGTTGCTTGAGACAAGAATGTCCATCGAAGGCGAGATTGTTTTGTGGAAACCTCTTTTTGAGACATACTCTCCGCTATTTATAAAATCATATAAAACGTCGTTTATATTAGATGCCGATATAAGTTTGTTTATGGGAACTCCCATAAGTTTAGCGTAGTATCCGGCAAGAATGTTCCCAAAGTTTCCGCTTGGCACGCAAAAGTTAAGCATGTCGCCACGGTTTATAGTTTTTTGCTCTAAAAGTTTTGAATAGCTCCAAAAATAATACACTATCTGCGGAACAAGCCTCCCCCAGTTTATCGAGTTTGCGCTTGAAAGCTCTATATTTTTTTGCTTCATGCCGTCTATGAAGCTATTATCGGTCATAAGCTTTTTTGCTATCCTTTGTGCGTCGTCAAAGTTCCCGTCAATCCCTGCCACAAAAACGTTGTCTCCCTTTTGGGTAGCCATTTGTAGGCGTTGGGTTTCGCTTACTCCATGGCGCGGATACATGACAGCTATCTTTATTCCCTCAACATCACAAAAACCTTCGAGAGCGGCCTTGCCTGTATCTCCCGACGTTGCAACTATTATAAGAGTCGTTTTATCATTCCCGGCTTTTTGCTTTGACGCAAAAAACAAACGCGGCATAAGTTGTAACGCTATGTCTTTAAACGCGGCAGTAGGCCCGTGCCAAAGTTCAAGCACAGACGAAGTATCGTCAAGGTTATGTAACGGCGCGGCGTCTACTTCTTCTGAACAATCGTCTGCGTCAAACGAACCATATGCCGACTTCGCCAACGTTTCAAGTTGTTCAATCGAAAAGTTATCACAAATTCTTGATATCACAAACGCCGCAGCTTGCGAATAACTTTTTTTTGAAAGTGCCTCGATTTCGTCAAGTGAAAATCTAGGCAGTTCTGTCGGAACAAAAAGCCCTTTGTCGTCGCTTATCCCCTTTAAAATCGCCTCATAGTCTTTAAGTTTTATCTCGCTGTTTCTTGTAGAAGTATATAACATATCTTGCCTCCGCTATTTAATGAAACGCATTTTCTAAATGCTCGTCTATATAATACTCGCCGTCTTTATGTGTAACGGTAACGACATCAAACCTAGGTTGTAAGTTGGGCATCTTTTTGACTATATAATCCCCCGCCGTTACAATTATCTTTCGTTGTTTTGCCGGAGTGATGCTTTCAACCCCGCTAACCATAGGGTTAGTTTTTCGAGTCTTGACCTCGACAAAAACTATAAACGTTTCGTTCGACATGATTAAATCTATCTCGCCAAATCTCGAATGATAGTTTTCTTCAACAAACTTATACCCTTTTGCAATCAAATATTCTTTTGCTTTTTGTTCTCCGGCAAGTCCTAACATTCTTTTTACGCTCATAGTCTTTAATTTTCCTTTCACACTCTGCCTTTTAAAAAGGTTTTTCTGTGATATTTTGTTATGCCATGTTGGTCAACGGCTTGATAATGTGCTTTTGTCGGATAACCTTTGTGTTTTGCAAAACCATATTCGGGAAACTCCAAGTCAAGCTGTTTCATATATCTATCCCTTGAAACTTTGGCAAGTATCGAAGCCGCCGCAATAGCCGCTGATTTTCCGTCACCTTTGACAACCGCTACCGCCTTACAAAGATCGGTTTCAACCGCAAAGTTTCCATCGATTAAAAGAATATCAGGTTTTGTTTCAAGGCTTTCTGCCGCCTGTTTCATCCCAAGAAGCGAAGCTTTTAATATATTGATTTCGTCGATAGTTTTGTTGTCAACAAAAACAATGCTATACGAAAGGCAGTTTTCAATAACTTTGTCAAAAAGCGCTTCTCGTTTTTTTTCGGTTAATTTTTTTGAGTCGTTAAGCCCTTCAATGTTTACATCTTGTTTTAAAACCACCGCCGCGCAACAAACAGGACCCGCAAGTGGTCCTCTCCCGGCTTCGTCTGCTCCGGCTAAAAATTCGCCGTAGTTTTGTTTAAGTTTTCGGTCAAATTCCAAAAGCTCTGAAAACATTATAACGGTGGCTCCTCAAGCGATATTCTGCCAAGCTTACAACCCCTGAATTCGTCAATAACGTTAATTGCCGCCCTGTCATAGTCCGGCTCGCCTTTCGAGATAATCATTCCTCTTTTAAGAGCTATTTGTTCAAGTATCTCGTATCCTTGTTCCGGCAAAGGGGAATTAAGTTTATATCTTTCAAGTATATTTTTTTCGTTTGTTTCTTTAAGCATCTCTAAAAGCACACAAGCAAGTTCCGTTATGTCGACAACGTCGTCTTTAATCGCTCCGCTAATAGCCAAAAGCACGGCAGATTTTTTATCGTCAAACTTGTTCCATAATACGCCCGGCATGTCGAGAAGGTCTATGTTTCCAAGCGAAATCCATTGTTTACCCCTCGTTACGCCCGGTTTGTCCGCAACCTTGGTCTTTGCGCTTTTTGCAAGACAGTTAATAAGTGTGGATTTTCCAACATTCGGAACCCCAACCACCATAGCGCGCATAGTCGCCTTTACCATGCCTTTTTTTTGAAGCGCTTCTATCTTGTCTTTCATCATGATTAGTGCCGCGTCGATAATCTTTTTTTCGGTTTTTTTGTCTTTACTTGAAACCGCTATAGCCCCAAACCCTTTTTGTTGATAATATTTAATCCAACGTTCGGTAGTTTCCGAGTTTGCAAGATCGCATTTATTCAAAACCAAAAGTTTAGGTTTGTCTTTAGAAGCCTCTTCAAGCCACGGATTTTTGCTTGAAAACGGTATTCGGCAATCGAGCAGTTCGATAATCATATCAACATTTTTAAGTTCTGTTTCCATGACACGAAATGTCTTGGTCATGTGCCCCGGAAACCATTGTATCGTTGCAATATTCTCAATGTTCATTACAAAACCTCAAAACTCGGTGAAATTTTAAACATAGCTTTTCCGATAACCAAGTTTTGGTCGACCATTCCTATGTCGGAAAATCTACTGTCATGGGAGGCGCCCCTGTTATCACCCAAAACAAACACGCTGTCGTTTGGCACAATTTGCGGAAAATCAACGTCACCGTTTATGTTGTCAACTGTGCTTTCGATAGGAACATCCACCGGTATTCCGTCCACCGTAAGTTCCCCCGTAACCTCGTCAATGTCAACCGTTTGTCCCTCGGTCGCTATCACTCGCTTGATTATCGAATCTTGAATTGACGGAACAGAGCGCGCATCTATAATAATTATATCACCGTTGTTCGGTTTGTAAAACAAACTCCACACAAAAACCCTTTCGTTTTCGTTAATCGTTGGAAGCATAGACCCCCCAACCGAGATATAAAACTTAAACACAAAAACAAACAGTATCAGTATGATAACAAACGCCACTATAAGGCTATCTATCCATTCAAACAAAGCAACTTTCTTTTTGATGTTATCTTTTTTCATCAATATATAAAACTCCGTAAATAAAATTAATATGTACAAGGGGTATTCATACAATTCATAAATTGCATACTTTTATTATTATAACATAAAAACAACAAAAATTTCCGAACAAATTTCAAAAAAATCAAATGTAAAAATGTTTTAGTCTCATTTTTTTGTTCGATCGACAAAAAAATCCTGCAAAACAAAGACCGGGAAGGGCAAAACGCCCTCCCCTACTTTTAAATGCCAAAAGCATTTC
>CAYJJR010000063.1:0-12699 GCA_964370565.1 uncultured Oscillospiraceae bacterium
TTATGTCGCCGTCTATTTTTACATAGTTTGATATTGTTGCGTTTGTGAGGGTTAGCTTATCATTCGTTGTATCATACGAAACCCCAGCTATGTTTGCATTGTTCAAATCGGCGGCGGTTGTATACTTTGTTGTGCCTATCTCTATACCACCGGTAGGGTATGCAAACGCCTTGGGCGACAACGCAAGCATAGCAAGCACCGCCACCGCCACAAAAGCAAACACCGCCACAATATTCCTCAATTTAGATAGTTGTTTCATATTTCCCCCACAATTTTCAACTCACTTTATCAATTCTTAATATCGATTGTTGATTATCTATTCGTTATTTTATTTTCTTTTTTTTATTTATCGCTTGCATTTCATTATAAAGGGAAAATGGGATTTTTACAATAGAAAAAGAGAAACCTTTCAAAAACGAAAGGTTTCTCAGGGTGTCAAAAAAGGTGTACCCCCAAAAATGTTGCACAAAATCGTGGTAAAGCGGTAGGGAGCGACGCCCTCGTCGCTCCGCAAGTTTCCTGCAAGTTTCCCGCAATTACAGCGGCATCACCAAGCAATAAGAAGTAGAACCGTTGCCCTGCTGTTTGGCTGTTGTTGTTTGGTTTGGCGACTAGGACGGAGCGACGAGGGCGTCGCTCCCTACTACCTTGTGTCAATCAAAACTTTACAAATACCCTCTCAGTCAATCCGAGATTGACACAAGGTACTACGTCCGCCATTTGGGGCGTGGTTCGTGGTAGAGGACAGCAAGAGCCGAGCTCTGAGCAAAACCCTTGCCCTACATCCGCCTGTTTAAATCCAACGGCAAAGCCCCAAAATTTTGTCATTTTAATTGCGCCGTAAGGCGCACCAACACTCCTAACTCCTCACTCCTAACTCCTCACTCCTCATTCAAATCCCGCCCACGAAGTGGCGCCAATTCGTCGTTCCGACGAACCACAATTACGAATTACGAATTATAAATTTTCCTCACCAAATAAAGTATACCCCCTTTGTCGTTCGGTCACAATCTGCATTTCACAACCTGCTTCACACAGTTTGGTTTTAACCCTTGAAACCAAAATTCTTAACGAATTATAATCGTCCGCCGAAGTATACCCCCACACTTTTTGATACAGCTCGTCTCGGTCTATTTGCTCCCCTTTTTTGTCCACAAGCAACCACAAAAGCAACAGTTCCCTTTTTGTAAGCAACAGGTCGCTTTGATCATAACGTGCAATTCCACTTACATTGTCGATTTGAAGTTTGCCGATGGTGCGCAGTGATGTTCGTAAACACAGCGGGCGCAACCTCGCTTTAATTCTTGCTGTGAAAACAGATAGGTCATACGGCTTTGTCATATAATCATCGCCGCCAATCTCGAGGCCATTTACAATATCGCTGTTTTCTCCCATGGCGGTCAGAAACAAAATCGGAATGTCATACTTTTGTTTTATCTGTTTGCATAACGCCAGCCCGTTCCCGTCGGGCAGGTCAATGTCGAGCACAATTAAATCAACCGCCACGTTTTCAAGTGTTGCGAGGCAAGCCCCTGCCGAAGTAACCGGAATGGCGGTGTACCCTTCGCTTGCAAGCGCTTGTCTGTTTATATTGTTTATATGTGGGTCATCCTCAACAAGAAGAATGTTTGCCATATTTATTCCTCTCCATTTCTTTGTGTCGGTATTGTAACTTTAAACACCGCACCTTGTTTGTTGTCTGTCAAAAGAACTATATCGCCTTTGTGAAGATGAGCTATTTCTTTACATATCGAAAGGCCAAATCCTTTTGTGCCGTTTGTTGTAAACCCCTTTTCAAAAATCTTTTTTACATTTTCTTTCGGAATACCACTACCCGTATCGGACACGAGCAACGCCACTATATCGCCACCATTTTCTTCAGCTACCTCGATTGTAAACTCTCCGTTTTCCATGTGGTTGTTGCTGTTAACCGTCAGATTAATCATCATCTGCACAAGCATCTCCATGTTGCCAACAATATTTCGGTTGGTTTTCCCTTTAATAACTAAATTGTTACCTTTTTTCTCCAATAAACCCCTGCACACAACCGAAACATAGCACAGATATTCCCACATCGACATTTCACTCAACACTGCATCGGAAATCGGCTCGGTTGGCATATTCATCAGGTTTGAAGCAAGTTCAGCAAGCCTGTTGGCTTCGGCAGAAATGACCTTTAAGTTAAGCGTTGTTTCGTCGGTTACTTCCGAGTTTGCGATCTGTTTAGCGGTGAGTTGGGCATATCCACTCATTATCGTGAGAGGGGTTCTGATTTCATGTGCCATTTTGTGAAAAAATTCGGTTTTCATGTTGTTTGTTCGCTCAAGCATGGCGGCGGTTTTCGCAACCTCTCGTTCCCTTATCTGCAAAAGGGCGAGTTCCTGCTCGGTGCGTGAAAATTGCTTGGTCAGCGCAACTGCGTTAAAAAACACGATTAGCATCGTTATATATGGTTGAACATACCAAGAAAATCCTTGATAAGTAAAAGCCTCAAACAGCCACGATACCGTTATAAAAACCGTGCTTAACCCAACAATAAGATTTTCTTTGTGGTCAAAAACCTTGTTTTTGTAACCTTCCCACAAAATATATGCCGAGATTGAAATCAACGTAACTGTTATTATTGCCCCTATAACAAAAATATTTTTAGTGTATATAGTAGACGGCATAACGAAATAATATATGGATATTGCAAAAAATCCTCCGAAAAAACCACCTCTTATCCATGTTGCCATTTTAATCTTTAACACAGACAGAACATGAAGAACAAGAAACATATAAAAGCCCATGCGCGACAGATATTCAGCCTTGTGAAGAACATACCACGACAAGTTTGGCACGATCACCATTATATCTTTGCTGAAGTATATTGAATAATGCAAAGCGGCACACAAGCAAGTAAGAGCAAACCAAGCAAAGCTGGTTCGTTCGGTATAACTCAAAAACATTCCAAAGAAAAAAATAGCAAACGACAACAGCACACCGAGAATTAGACCGTTGCTTAAAAACTCCGCTCGGTTTCTCTCAATAATCACCTGTTGTTCAGCCAAATAGATATCTTTTAAAAATCCGTATTCATGGTTAAAGTATGCAACCTGTATGACTATTTCGGTTGTGTCTGTTTGCGGGGTAAAATAAACAGAATAGTAATCGGTTTTTGGAATAAATCCGCCTTCGTTGTCACTTATCTGCCCCACTTTTGACAACAACTCCCCGTTGACATACACCTTTTGTGCATAGTCGGCTGTGAGTCCCGTCATGCCATACGTTGTGCCTTTTGGAAGGCTCACTTGTATTGTGTATGTTCCGAATTTTGCATCTGTGTCTTTCGACATTGGCAGTGATGAAAAGAAATCTTGCGGCTCATACAATTCACCGGGATACCACGTTGCATCTTGTGCGTTCATGCGCACATATTTCTCGCTTAAGTCGATTTGTTCAATCTCAGAAACATTTTTAACATTTGCTGACATCGGTTTAATTCTAATAATCAACAGATAGAAAAGCGAGATAATTATAAAAAAGCAGATCATTGCAATAGTAAACGGTTTTCCAAACGCTCTTTTTTTTTGATTTTCAATAGACATGCAACTGCTGTCCTTTCTCGAAATGGTGTTTATTTTTTTTCGCAAAACTATCCTTGTCTATTATACATCATCAAGCAACACCATGTCACCTTCAATATGTATTTTAAACCGCCTGACCATAAGCTCCGCTGCAAAGCGGAGTTAAACTTGTCTTGCTATTCCCGAGTGATTTTGATATATTTGTATAAATTATATACATAGCACATCATTTATACCCAAAAAAAGGACTATTCTATGCGTTTTAATCGACAGATGTTAGTTTCGCAGATAGGCGAAAGCGGACAATCAAAGCTTCGCAGTTCACATGTTTCCGTAGTTGGTGCAGGTGGGCTTGGTTGTTTTGTGCTCTCTTCTCTTTCGGCGGCCGGGATTGGCAACATAACAATAATAGACGGAGACACGGTCTCAAAAAGCAACCTCAACCGCCAGATTTTATACGGAGTTTCAGACATTGGAAAACAAAAAGCTTCGCTTGCAAAGGCGAAACTTTTTGAACAATACGAAGATATCAATTTTGTGGCACACGATGTTTTTGTCGAAAACAACGTTGAAAAACTTATCGAGAAAAACACGATAATAATTAACTGTGTTGACAACAACAAAACAAGAAATACGATTAACTGTTTCGCGGTTAAAAACAGCATTCCGCTTATCGAGGGCGGAATAAACGGTTTTTATGGATTTGCAACAACGATTTTTAAAAGATCCCCCTGTCTTAACTGCACCGGATTTTTGAATGTTGCCGAACAGAAAAACGTTCCGTCTGTTGCAACCACTGCCGGTATAATCGCCTCTGTCATGGCGAACGAAGCGTTAAAACTTATTTTAGAAAGTGGCGAACTTTTAACGGGAAAGATTTTGGAATATGACGGATTGAATGGAACTTTCGACATAATCGAGGTCGACAAAATTTGCGAATGTAAATTTTAGATATTAAAAAAGGAGAATTACATGCCACAGGTTATTTTTAAAGGAATTAAAAAACAAGATGTCGCCGAAATCAGCAAACATCTTCCGAAAATGCTGGAACAAGCAAGCGAAATTCCGGCCGATTGGTTTACCGTCGAATATATCGAAACTTTGTTTTTCTCGGGAGGCGATCTGGTTTCAAGTTACCCGATTGTTCAAGTGAACTGGTTCGACCGTGGGCAAGATATAAAAGACAAAGTCGCAAAAGAAATAACCAAGGCAACTGCTTCGGTTGGATATAATCAAATCGAGATTTTTTTCATACCGCTTGAAAAACAAAGCTATTACGAAAACGGCGAACATTACTAGACGTTTTGTTTGTATCGTCGCCTTGACTCAATCTTTTGTTTAGCCGACTTTAAAAAAGGTTCAAGTTCAAGTTCGCTTATGTTAAAAATATTTTCAACTTCGTTTAAAAAGGACTTTTTAAACGAAGTTTTTTTATGTTGGTTTATGTCACAACTTTCTATAAACTCGACTATCTCGGCGAGATTTTCTCGCTTGTCCCCTGTCGTTAGTGCCTCGAAGTCTACGCCATAAACAGCGCCTTGTTTGCCGTCTTTATTATACAAAAAATTTCTACAATTAACGTCGTCTAAAATCACATTGTTTTTGTCTTGTTCAAACAGATTATAGAATTCAAAAAGCCACAAACAAACTAGCTTAGCAACCGTTTCGATAGTTAAAGTGTCTGAATTTTCGACAACGTTTACTACCGTTTCGCTTTTAATATATCTCATAAATATAAGATTTCTAACGGTAAAATAAGGCTTTGGAACAACCACGCCACCATCTAAAAGCTCTTTTAAAACGCCATACTCAAACTTTGCGCTTTTTTTGTCGCAAACTTTTTTTATGACCAAATTAAAATATCTGTAAACCTCGTTACGTTTAGAATAAAGTCTCATTCAAAGCCTATTTCGATAGTTATCTTTTTATTTTTGTCAAAACCGTCAAGTTCTCCGACAACCGAAAGAACGGAGTTTTTAACCGCCTTTTGAACAAACGGAACCATGTCAAGTTTATTGTCGCCCACCGTAACGGTTATGGGGCTGTTTGAAAGCACACAGTCGCTTCTTTTTTTTCGACGGTTTATTATCTCGACGGCGAATTGTTCGCAACTATACCCACACGCGCCACAACATTGTTTTGGCAAAAGCGGAAGCAGCTCGAACGCTATTCCCTCGATAAGGTCTACAAGCCGTTCGATATCTTCAAGCGCCGAAATAGAGGGTTTCGAGTTAAATACCTCGACCTTTTCGGAATAGACCCCCGAAAGCGCAACGGAAAAATCGTTCCATTTTTGGTCGGCGTCAGCTTTTTCGACGGCGGTCACGATTGTCGGCACAAACGCATCGGCCACCCCTTCAAGAATAACATAGTCAAACGAACTATCAAAAAAAGAAACTATCTTTTCTATCGGAAGGTTTTGTTGAAAAAGTATATCAGTCTCGTTTATCCCTCGCGCAACAACAAGTTTCGAGCCCGCGGTTTTATGCCGCGCCGTATTGCTTCCCTCGATGTCGATGTTAAACTGTTCAAAATGTATCTCTTTAACCGAGCCTACTTTGTGCCCTCGTCGCGTAAGCTCTTTAATAATCTCTTCAATTGTCGTGGTTTTTCCGCTCTTTGTTATTCCGCAAACCGAAACTACCTTCATGCTAACCTCCAAACTATCGCTATTGATTGAACCAACAACATAACTGCGACGGTGACAAAATCCCTCGTAGTAAATTTCAAATCAATCATACTTGTCCTTTTATTAAACGCTTTAAACCCACGCGTTTGCATCGTCGCGGAAAGGTCTTTTGCTTTTAACAAAACAGACGACACAACAGGAAAAAGAATATATGAATAAACCTTTATTTTGTTTTTAAACGACAAGCTTTTAAGTTCTATTCCGCGAAGTTCAATAGCGGTTAAAGAAATTTTCAATTGTTCGCTAAACTTTTGTAAAAAAGAAAGACCAAGCACCGCCGAAAACGAAAGTTCAAACGGAACTTTAAACCAAACAAGGCTTTCGGTTATATGTTCTTTACTATAACTTGCAATAGCCGTCGCTCCGTTTATCAGCGAAAAAAAACGAAGAAAGATTATGGCGCCTTGTGTTATTCCGTTTATCGTTATAAGATTTACGCCAAACACCTCAAGCAAAACCACTCCACCTTTTGTGAAAACGCTTTGCATGAGTGAAGCAAACAAAACGACTTGCCAAAGACGTTTTAACTTTTTGAATGTCGTTTTTATATCAATTTTGATGTACAAGTTAAAAAGAGCTATCGTTGTTGCGGTTAAGGTTGCCGAAAAAACATCACGCAAAAAAACGGCGCAAAGCGAATTAATTACCACCACCAAAAGCGTCGCCCTAACGTCAATTTTACGCGTCATAAACCGCCCCTTTCTCAACGACAAGAGTTTTGTTTGCAAAAATCCCATCCACAAACTCGCTATCGTGGCTTATAACAACAACTCCTTTTCCGTCGTGTACAAGTCTTTGAATAACATTATTAAGCGTTTCAATCGACTGTACGTCAAGGCCGGATGTCGGCTCGTCCAACACAAATAGTTGTGGGTCACTCATCAAAAGCGCCGCCATGGCGAGCCGTTGTTTTTCTCCTTTTGAAAGGGTTATGACGTTTTGTTCCAATTTATCTTCAAGGTTGAATTTTTTTAAAATCTCAATCGCTTTTTTTGCCGCTTTGTCGTTGTTGTTTCCTTTAAGTTGTTCGACAAATGTTAATTCTTCAAGGACGTTAACCGCAAAAAGTTGGTTAGAAGGTTCTTGAAAAAGATACGCAATTTTTTGCCCTATCTTTGAAAGCGTAAGATCCAAAAGCGACGCCTCGTTAAACAAGATATCTCCGCTTTTGGGTTTTAATATTCCGGCGATAAGTTTCGCAATCGTTGTTTTTCCGTTTGCGTTTTCCCCTTTTAACACGGTTATGCCGCTAAGCGGTATCGCAAACGACACATTTTTTATCTCAAACTCGCCGTTTTGATATCGAAAGCAAACGTCTTTAAACCGTAACATCTTTTCCCCCAAAACTTAAATCAACCACTCTATTAGCGGCGGCATCTAAAACCCCTGTATGATCCGCGAGAATAACGGTTGCGCCATCTTTAACAAGTTCAAGCACTATATTTTTAACGTTATCTTTGTTAAGTTCATCGAGCATTGAAAATATCTCATCAAAAAGATATATTTTGGGCGACATGGCTACTACCGCCGCTATCGTCACAAGTTCGACCTGTCCTCCCGAAAGGTTGTGTGGATTAAGTTCTCTTAGCTTTTTTATTTTAAACCGTTCCAAAACCTTATCGGTTTTTTCAAGTATAACGTCTTTTTCAACACAAAGATTTTGAAGACCGAAAAAAATCTCTTGTTCAACCGTTGGCGCTATAATCCTGTTTTGCGGGGTAGAAAAAACCACCCCAAGCGTCGATGCCATCGTTTTGGCGTCAATCTCAGACAGTTCCTTTTGTTCGATATATATCTTTCCCGATGAGAAATTGTTAAGCGCTAATACTCCGCAAACAATGTTAAAAAGGGTTGACTTTCCGCTTCCGCTTTTACCTTTTAAAATTAAAAGTTCCCCTTTTTTAACGGTAAGATTAAAATCCTTAAAGATATCTCTTAACCCGTCATAACTAAACGTCAGGTTTTCGATTTTAACTATAGTGTCGCTATTCATTAAACGTTACTTCCGCAAGATATTTACACCATCTTTGGCTAAACTTATCGTTTGGCAAAACCATCATAAATGGTCCGCTTCCGCCATTTTCGCGGTCTTTAAGTTGTTCTCCGTCCTCCCCCGTCACAATAAAACAGATTTCAGGATCAAGCGCCTCGTCTATGCTTATACCTGTTGAATAACTGTCGTTTGCGGTAAACACAACACCGGTGCAGTTTGTCATGTCGATTTCAAGATGGGCGAGTATGCTAGCTAGTGGAACTCCCTCAAAGTTTCTTGTCTCGTCGCCGTCCGTGTTGCTTGTGTTGTAGTTTGCGGCTATGTCGATTATGCCAATCTCTTCAAGCAACGCTATGTCAATTTCATATATCTCGTTGTTTGCAACTATGTTAAACGCTCCGTCTTGCGCCGTAACGGACGGGCGATTTAAAAAATAAAGTGCCGCTGTCGCTATCGCAAGAACTATTATTATAGCAATCGCTATCTTAAATTGTTTTGTCATTCTCCCTCTCCCTTATAAACAATGTACGGAACAACAATGTTGTTATACGAAACAAAATCATGTCGCCCCGTTCCATCTTCAATCTGTTCAACCCCATGGTCGGCCACTATGATAATCGCTCCGTCAAAACTCTTTGTAATATTTTGTATCATTTCATCAATTTGTTTAACAGTTTGCATGTTCTGTTCGCTAAAAGGACCAAACGTTGAAGCATCGTCGTCAATTCCGTGGAAATGGGTATATATAAAGTCGGGGTTTTGTTCTATAGCTTTTAGCGTATTTAGGTAGACCGCCTCGTTAGAGCTTTGCCCCTCTTGCGGTATCGACAATATGGGTTGCTTTGACGTGTTTAAAAGGCTCATACTCCCCTCGATATAAACCGAAGTTTTGCCGTTTTTTTGTAACGTTTCAAATATATCCTCGACGGCATATTCTCGGTCGTCCCTTGATAAAATGCCGGTTTCGTTTGGTTTTTTACCCGTCAACATCGACGCCAGATTAACGTTTGAAATAGTCGGATAAAACGCGTTTGCAAACTGAACTTCAAGCGACGACATAAACGGAATTACCCCCTGCTCGTTCGCCTTGTCAAAGATGTTTTTCCCAAACCCGTCAAGCTCTATCACGATGACGTTTTCGCCATCTTGTACCAAACGAACAACGTCGTTATAAACCTCGGTTATCGAAAAAAGAGGCGGGTCGGCAATTATTCCGGCAACATTTTCAACTTTCTCGCCCGTCGACTTAACATAGTCCACCCCGTTGTTCGTAAACAAAACCGCGCTTTGTTCGGTCGGCCGGTCGTGGAAACTGTCGCCGTCTTTTGTAAAGATAGCTATCGAACTTTCAAACGAAAGCAAGCTTTCAAGCGGTAGCGTTATATTTCTTGTATAAACTGTGACCGTTTCGCCCTCTATCTCGCTTGTGCCCTCAACGTTTAAAACATGATTGTACGCCGTTTTGTAGATACTTCCGGGCGAAATAAACTTTGTTTCGTCTACGCTTGAAAACGAAACATAATCGGAATATATCTCGTTTGAAACCACAACTATCTTTTCAAGCAGTTTTATGTTACTGCTTATGGGATAGCTGTCCGTTATGTTATGCCAACCGTTTTGGTCGGAATATGCAACGGAACATCCGGAAAGTTTATTGTTTGATATCTCGGCCGTAAGCCCGTCTTTTCCTACAAGCAAAACGCTAAAGTCATCGCTTTTCGGGGTCGCTTGGTTTATTACGTTTTCAAGAGACACGGCTTTAAGTTTTTCGCCGTCTTTTTCTATCTCGTAAAAATCTTTTGTTTCGTCCCCTGTAAATCTAAACGAGTTTTGGACATCGCCCACAACGTAAAATGCGCTGTTTTCGGGATACTGTTCGCTTGAAACACACCCCGAAAACAACGTCACGATAGTCATAATTAAAAACAAAGCCTTTAAACCAGCCCTGTTTTTTTTAGTTTCACAAAAAGTTGCCATGCAACTACTCCTCCAACGGCGCCCGAAAGCGAGGCTAGCGCGGCGCTAAACAAAAACGGAACAAGCGGAAGGGCGAAAAACACCATGCTAACAAGCATACTCCCCGTTATGTTTGCGGCAATGCCTGCGAACAGGAAATTTAAAACTGTCTTGTCTTTGTTTCTGCCAATCAAAAACACAATATCTACCGCAATCCCCGGAAGAGAGTATGTCAAAAGGCTTGCGACTCCGTGCGAACCGCTTATCCCCGCTATTATAACCATAATGGCTTGAACCAAACCGGTAATCGTTCCCGCTCCAGCCCTGTCACAAATTCCGGCGGAAAGCACTACGAAAAGCATGTATATCCCGCCCGCAAGCGCGCCGCCCGGGATAAAAAGCGAACTTGTGACTATTTGAACCAGCGGAACAACAACGCTTTTAACCGCAATTCCAACCGCCGCCATAAGCGATATAACAACAAGATGATAGATTGAAAAACGCTCTAAAAATTTTTTCACCCCATCAAATCCCCTAAGTACATGCTCAAAATCTGTTCCGAAATGTCTTTGTTATACATCGAATCTTCGTCATAGTAGTTCATTAAAAGTTTGCCATCTTCAAACTTAATTTCTGCTTTTGAGAGTTCATCCGCCGGTATTACGACATGGAAAACTCCGTTTCCGTACATAACCGATATAACATCATCTTCGGTATACGACATCTCGGCGAGTTCCAAAAGGCTTAAAAGCGTCAGCGGTTTTTGCTCCTCTTCAAGTTTAAGGGTTGCCATCTCTCCGCTCAACAAACATTCGTCGCCATACTTAAACATAAGGGTTTGTTTCATTCTCATGCCCTCGGGAAGATCTGGACCTATAAACATCGGGGCGTGTTCCCCCGTTATCTTTAGATACTGCGCCGCCGCAAGTTCCCATCTTTCGGTCTTGCTCCAACCGTCAAGCCCGACAATCGTAACAAATTCATCTTTTCTTGAACGCCCCAACAAAACGGCGTCGTTAAGCGGAACGGCCTTATCTATAGAACCGTTGTAGTTGTAGTCTTCCGGAGTCATTGCACCAAATGGTTCGGTTGAAAAGAAAATGTTTGTTTCGATTATCGAAATTCTTTTTATTTCTTCCGCTTGTTTTGGATCTAAAAGTTCGATTTTAGAGATAAACTTAACCCAATACATCGCTCTTTCGTCCGGAACTACTGTTCTTAAATCAACCTCTTCGCCGTTTATCTCATATGCAATTATGATATCTCTTGTTTCAAGCACCTCGCTCGGAACTTCAATAGAATATCCGTCCGACGCGGTGAGGATAATCGAGCCATAGTCGAGTTGGCTTAATCCGTTTGCTTCAAGGATATCTTGAAGCAACGTTCCTTTTGCCTCTACGGTTTTTTCTGTTCCGGACGAATTAACCGAAACGGTCGAGATATCGAGGGCTTCAAAACCTTTTACCTCTTCCCCCGAAAGGACTATATCGCCGTTTGTTCCGCCGACAATCGTTAGCTGTTGGGCGTTTGCAACCTCGCCCGTTGCAACATATCCGAAATCTCTTGGGTGTGGCCCCGCTTCGCGAATGGCATTCGCCGTCGCCGCTAATATACCTCGGCTTGTTAGCGTAGCGCCCGATATAACGTCTACGCCAAGGCTTTGGTTCTCGACTATAATGGGCAAAAGCTCGTCAATCGCTTTTTGAGCATATTCAACATCATCGCTATGCGACAACACTTGAAGCGACGAGATAACGCCGCCCTCGACAACCATCTCAACCGTCAAATCGCCGTTTTTGCTTGCCGCCGACGACACATACGTTCCGTCATCAAGAACGGGGTTTTGCGTTTCGCCCTCATTTGCGCATGAACAAAACAAAACCACCGACAGGGCAAGAGTTAAAAAGACATTAAAAAATTTTTTCATATTAAATACCGTTTGTTATTGAACTATAATCTTTGTGACAAATTTTATATAGTTCTTTCCGCTTCCCTCTTCGGGCGCAACGGTTATAGAGTTATCTTCAAGAGGTTCTCCGCTTTCAAGCCAAGCCAAAACTACGCCCTGCTCCGCTAACGCTACTTTATCAAAATCGGCGCTAAAACCGTCGCTCGCCTCTACCGTTATAACCTCATAATCGTCTATTCCGAGCGTATATAGAATGTCGGTCAAAAGAACTCCGCCAAAGCTATATTCTTTTGTCGTTCCCGATTGGTTAGTAATTGAGCTTTCGAGTGTAGTAAACTCGGCTTGTTTGGCTTGTTCCGTCGTAAACTCGGTTACGCCGTCTACCCCTTCTACGGCTATCGAAAAATCGACATAATCTGTTTCGGACGAGCTAGCACACCCCACCATTAAGCAAACAGCAACTAAAGTAAATGTTAATAGAATTAATAATTTTTTCATGTTAAAACCCTTTACCTTTCTTTTCAAATAAGTATATATTAATTTAAAGAATAAGGCAACAAAAAAGCACCCGTTTTTCGGGGTGCTC
>CAYJJR010000064.1:0-12536 GCA_964370565.1 uncultured Oscillospiraceae bacterium
TGGCGGCTTCCTCTCCCGTAATAGGTTCGGCTATAGGCGTTGCTATCTCATATGGTCTTTCGGCAAAACCGCTTGTGCTCTTTACGTCGGCGGCGACGGGAGCTATTGGTTATGTTGCCGGAGGCCCTGTCGGGGCATATATAGCGGCTATCGTCGGAACAGAAGTTGGCGGACTTGTCGCTTCCAAAACAAAGATCGATATAGTTGTAACACCGATAACAACGCTCTTTTCGGGAGGATTTGTCGGAATTCTCGTAGGGCCTTATATATCAAGTTTTATGTTGTGGCTTGGAAGCATCATAAACAACGCGACCGAGATGTCGCCGTTCCCAATGGGGATAATAGTTGCGGTGGTAGTAGGCCTTGCGCTTACCGCGCCGATAAGCTCGGCGGCGCTTTGTATTATGCTTGACATAAGCGGACTTGCGGCGGGGGCGGCTACCGTTGGGTGTTGTGCACAAATGTTGGGGTTTGCCGTCACAAGCTACCGCGACAACGGGGTAGGCGGGCTTATCTCGCAAGGGCTCGGAACATCGATGCTTCAAATATCCAATATACTTAAACGCCCCGCAATTTTAATTGCTCCAACGCTCACGGCGGCGGTTCTAGGGCCTCTTTCAACGGTGGTGTTCAAGATGACAAACACAGCGGCGGGGGCAGGAATGGGAACTTCGGGACTTGTCGGACAGTTTGGAACGTTTGCCGCAATGTCGGCCGAACCGTTTGAATCTGTTATGCTCAAGGTGGTTATAATTCAATTTGTTTTGCCGATTGTAATTGCGCTTTCGATAGATGCGGTGGTTAGAAAACTAGGTTGGGTCAAAAAAGGCGACATGAAACTTACTGAGGCGAAATAGAAAGGAACTTCGCGTATAATGCATGAACTTTTAAAGGTTGATTTTGTTCCGCAAAAGATTTTGACAAAACGAAAGAGCATTAAAAAAGAAATCTTATCGAACGAAAAGCAAAGAACAAAAAAGAATATAGCGATTTTAGGGGGTTCTTCGACCCATGACATTAAAGAAATTTTAGAACTTTTTTTGCTTGACAACGACATAGAGCCGTCGTTTTATCAATCGGAATATGGTCTTTTTTTCGAGGACGCAGTTTTCTCGAATGAGGAGTTAAACGAATTTAAACCGGATTTTGTTTTGGTTCATACCTCGTGGCGAAACATCAAAAGTTTTCCGTCTCTTTCGGACAATGTCGATAGGGTGGAAGAACTTTTGGGGCAAGAATTTGAAAAGTTTAAACTTGTTTGGGAAAAACTTTTTGAGAGATTTAACTGTGTTATAATTCAAAATAATTTTGAGATGCCATTTGAAAGGTTTTTGGGAAACAAAGACTGTTCCGATATCCACGGGAAGATTAATTTTTTAACGCGTCTTAATCAAAAATTCTATGATTTTTCAGGACAAAATTCAAATTTTTACATCAACGACATAAACTATCTTTCGGCGGTTTTTGGTTTAGAAAACTACAGCGACCCGCTTTATTGGTATATGTATAAATACAGCCTTTCACTTAATGCCGTGCCGAGCTTTTGCAAAAGTGTTTCGGATATTATAAAATCGACACTTGGGAAAAACAAAAAAGCCCTTGTCGTTGATCTTGACAACACTCTTTGGGGCGGAGTTGTTGGGGACGACGGGGTAGAGGGCTTAAAGATAGGTTCCGAAACTTCAACAGGACAGGCGTTTTATGATTTTCAAAGCTATGTTAAATCGTTGAAACAACTGGGAGTTATGCTTTTGGTTAACTCTAAAAACGAACTTAACAACGCGCTTGACGGATTAAACCATCCGGAAGGGGTTTTGCGTCCGGAAGATTTTATCGAGATTGCGGCAAATTGGCAAAGCAAAGACATAAATATTTTAGAACTTGCGAAAAAACTTAACATTGGGGTTGACAGCATAGTTTTTGCGGACGATAATCCGGCGGAACGCGAGATTGTGTCGCTTGGTGCAAACGGAGTTGAAGCTCCCGATATCAAAAAAGTTTATAACTATATAAATGAGATAAGCAAACGTGGGTATTTTGAAACGACGGTGCTTTCAAGCGACGACGCAAACCGAAACGAGATGTATCAAGCGAACACGAAAAGGGAACAGCAAAAATCTTTGTTTTTCGATTATAGCGAATATCTTAAATCGCTCGAGATGAAAGCTGTTATTAAACCGTTTGACGATGTTTATATATCAAGGATAGCACAACTTACAAACAAAACAAACCAGTTTAACCTCACGACTAAAAGATACACTGAAGCAGAGATAAAAGAAATTTCAAGCGACTCGAAAAACATCTGTCTTTATGGAAAACTTACCGATAAGTTTGGAGACAACGGAGTTGTGTCGATTGTTGTAGGACAAAAACTAGACGATGTTTTGAATGTAGATCTTTGGCTTATGAGTTGTCGGGTTATAAAACGAAACATGGAACACGCTATGCTTGACATGCTTTGCGAAAAGGCTAAACAAAACGGAGTTAAAAAAATAATCGGACGATATTTCAAGACGGAAAAAAACGCAATGGTTAAAGATTTCTACAGCCAAATGGGATTTAAGGTTTTGGAACAAGACGAGCAAAAAGGCGTTTTTGAACTTGACATAGATTTATATAAAAACAAAAACAATGTAATTGAAATTTTGGATTAGGGGAAAAGATATGGATAAAAACAAGATACTTGAAGTTATCAACGAAGTTTTCAGAGATTTTTTTGATGATCAAAATATAGTTGTCGAGGAAACAACAACGGCGGACGATATAAAAGGTTGGGACAGTCTTGCGCACATAACCCTTATGTCGGCGATTGCGGATAGCCTTGAAGTTGAGTTTGATATGGACGATCTTTTACAGTTTTCCGACATAGGAACGCTTGTGGAAAAAGCTGTAGTATTGTTGAAATAACAAAAGGTGTTTTAAATTAATGATAACTTTTTTGGCAAAAAAAATAATAAAAGATTATAAAAATTATAGAGATCCTAAAGTTAGAGAGCAATACGGAGTTGTTACCGGAGCGGTTGGAATTGTATTAAACTTGTTTCTTTGCGCCATAAAGTTTGTTGCCGGAACGCTTAGCGGTTCGATAGCGATAACTGCCGACGCGCTTAACAATCTGCTTGATGCTTCGTCGTCTGTAATAACGCTTGTTGGTTTTAAAATGGCGAATAAAACCGCCGACCACGGGCATCCTTTCGGACACGGCCGGATTGAATACATTACCGGTCTTGTGGTTTCGATGATAATAGTTTTTATGGGTTTTGAAATCGGGCTTAGTTCTTTTCAAAAGATATTAAATCCCGAAACGGTTGAGTTTTCTTACGCAACGGTAGTTATCCTTATTGTTTCGATAGCGATTAAACTTTATATGGCATACTACAACTTTTTTGTTGGACAGAAAATAGAAAGTAAAGCAATAAAAGCTACCGCTCTTGACAGCCTTTCCGACTGTATCTCTACCGCCGTCGTGTTAATAAGCGTTTTATGTTTTTTCTTGTTTGGCGTATATCTCGATGGTTACGGCGGAATTTTAGTTTCGGTTTTTATTGTTTACACGGGTTTGAAGTCCGCAAAAGAGATTATAGAACCGATTTTGGGAGAAGCACCTTCCGAACAACTTATCAAAGAAATTCAAGAGATAGTTATGCAAAACCCCGAAATAATCGGAATGCATGATTTAATTGTGCACGACTATGGACCGGGAAGAAGGATAATAACACTTCATGTCGAGGTTGACGGCAAGGGAAGTTTTATAGAATACCACGACATGGTTGATAATATAGAATATAAACTGTCTAAAGAGTTAAGCTGTGAGGCGACTATACACATTGACCCCGTGGATGTCGACAACAAAGTTATTGAGGAATGGAAAAAACTTGTCGGATCAATCGTTGAAACGATTGACGATAGTTTAACTATTCATGACCTTAGAACGGTTCCCGGCAAGACACATACAAACATTATTTTTGATGTCGTAACCCCTAAAGGGTTTAAGATGAAAGACGAAAAGCTCATTAGAGAGATAACAAACAAAATTCACGAGGTGCACTCGGGGTATCATTGTATAATTAAAATTGATAAAAGTTATATTTAATTCTTATTGTTTTAAATTATAACCTGTGTTAAAATGAATTTTGACGGAAATAATATTTTTAATATTTTTTAATTTTTTGAAAGGAGCGACACCATGCAGGCAGACCCTTTCGGGCGAAGTATCTACTATAATAAAAAATCAAAACTTTGGATGTCGCTTGAAATTTTTATAGGTGGCGTCCGGTAAGGAGCTATCAATGATTAACTACTACAGATCGGTTGACGGCAGAATTAGACAAGCCGAAAGCTGTGAAAAAGGGTATTGGGTAAACGTTGTAAACCCGTCCGAACAAGAGATTGAATATCTAATCAATAGATTTGACCTTGATCCGAGCTATATTAGCGCGTCACTCGACGAGGAGGAAAGCCCACACATCGAGAAAGAACAGGACGACACGCTGATAATTTTGGACACTCCGATGGTTCAACGAAGCGACAACAACGTTATGTATTACACAATTCCTATTGGAATAATATCGGCGAGCGAAAATGTTATAACTATCTCTACAAGAGAAAATCCGGTGTTTGATGATTTTATCGAGGGCAAAGCAAAAGATTGTAACACCGAGTTTAAGGCAAAGTTTATATTTCAAATTATGCTTAAAACCGCAGTAAGGTTTTTGCAACATCTTAAACAGATTGATAAATTAAGTATCTATATCGAAAAACAACTTAGAAAATCGATGAAAAACAAAGAACTTATTCAACTTTTGGAACTTCAAAAATCTCTTGTTTATTTTAACACCTCGCTAAAAGCGGACGAAATCGCAATTAAAAAGATTTCAGGCGGAAGGTTTATAAAACTTTATGAAGACGACCGCGACTTGTTGGACGACGTTTTAATAGAACTTAACCAAGCCGGCGAGATGGCGGGGATATACCTCAACATTCTTTCGGGAACGATGGACGCGTTTGCCTCGGTTATATCGAACAATTTGAATATCGTCATGCGTGTGTTAGCATCTATAACTATCGTAATCTCGATACCTACTATAATTTCAAGTTTTTACGGAATGAACGTTTCTATGATACCTATGGGTGTGTTTTGGTTTCCCGTCGTGCTTTCTGTCGCGACGATGGCTATCGTTGGATTTATTCTTTTTAGGGCAAAGATGTTTTAAAAAATCTACAATACGTATGTTATGGTCACGGCTTGCCGTGACCGTCTATATTTAAGGAGAACAAGGAGCACGATGAAAAAAAAGAAAAATGTATATCTAACGCTTATATCGTCAACTTTTTATATAAGCCTTTTGATTATTGGCGGAGGGTATGTAGCAATCCCAATGCTTAAAAAGAAATTTGTTGACGAGCTTAAATGGGTTGAGGAACAAGAGATGGCAGATTTAATCGCGATTGCACAATGTGCCCCCGGGGCGGTTATAATCAATTCATCTATATTGGTAGGATACAAAGTCGCCGGTGTTTTGGGCTCGGCATTTACCGTTGCCGGAATGATTTTGCCGTCGCTTATAATCATATCAATAGTTCAACTTATCTATTCGGAATTTATCTCTAATCAATATGTTGTAGCACTTTTTAGGGGAATGAACGCGGCGGTCGCGGCGATGATGATAGACGTTGTGCTGTCACTCACCAAAACGGCGACAAAAAGTCTTAACGTTATTTTGACGATAGTCATAACCGCTACGGTCTTTGTGTTGGTGTTTGTTTTTAATTTTAACGCCGCTTATGTTATGCTTTGTGCAATAGCAATATTCTTTGTGTTTTCGCTTGTGATGTTAAGAAAGGAAAAGAATAAGCTATGATAGTTTTGCAGATGTTTTTTGAATTTATCAAAATCGGCGCTTTGGGTTTTGGCGGCGGATATGCAATGTTGCCGCTTATACAAAGCCTTATTGTAGACGCTAACGGTTGGATAACCGACGCCGAGTTTATCGATCTTGTAACGATAAGCCAGATGACGCCGGGACCTATTCTTATAAACTCCGCAACATTTGTAGGCTCTAAGGTTGCCGGGGTGTTTGGTGGTTTTGTTGCGACAATGGGCTCGATTTTGCCCTCGTGTGTTATAGTTACTATTCTTGCGATGTTGTATTACAAGTATCGCAACCTTGCGGTTATACAATATATGCTAAAGTTTCTACGGCCTGTCGGAACCGGGCTTATTGCCGCGGCAGGGGGAACAATCTTTATGATGGTTGTTTTTCAAGACGGAGTGTTGTCTGTCGAGAATTTCGATATTTTTTCGTTTATACTTTGTATTGTTTCTTTTGTTTTGATAAGATTTATAAAAATTAACCCGATGTTTGTTATACTTGGCTCGGGGGCGATTGGAATAGTCTTGTTTGAAATGTTAAAATTTGGATAATTGTTTTGTCTACCGTTGGTTGAATTAAGTGTGTTCAACCAACGGTTCATTTTTATTTTTCCTTTATGTTTTATAATATTAATTGAAGATACAAAAAACTTTATCTGAAAACTTTATATATGGAGTGTATAAATTATGTTGCAACAACAAACAGGGAAATTTATTGCGGAATGCCGCAAACAAAAAGGTTTTACACAAGCGCAGTTGGCAGAAAAACTAGGAATTACAAACCGCGCAGTGTCGAAATGGGAAACGGGCAACAGCATTCCCGATGCTTCTTTAATGCTTGAACTTTGCGAAATACTTGGTATTACAGCTAATGAGCTTTTGTGTGGCGGAAAACTTGACATCGAACAACAAAAAACTCAAGGAGAAAAAAACGCAATAGATTTAATGTTTGCTAAAAAAGAACTGCACAACATCAGATTTTGCGCAGCGGTGTTGGTGTTTGTAGGACTGTTGATGACGATTTCATTTACTTCTTTGATGGCTCAAACAGTTTTTGAAAAGATTATGACGTTTTCGATAGGGGCGTTTGCTTGGGGATGTGGCGTTTGGCTTAAAGTAAAAGTTGAAAAGGTTTTGTTGAAAGTTAAATAGTTATATTACTATCGCAAAACAGTCAACCTGAATCTTCGATTTAAGGTTGACTGTTTTATTTTATTGTGTATAATTATATTTGACGATAATATTTTTAGTTTAAACAAAGCAACTTAAAACGCTGTAGATTATCAAGAAAAGAAAGATTAAACAGATATGAAAGTAAAAGAAAGAGTTCAAGATATATTAATACAAAAAAAAGGCGAATTCGTTTCGGGAAGCGAGATAGCAAAATATCTTTCGGTTTCACGTAACGCCGTTTGGAAAGCGATTAAAGAGCTTGAAGCGGTTGGATACGAGATAGAAAGCGTAAAAAATAAAGGATATAGGCTTATTGGCGAGGCTGATTTATTGTCTGTTGACGAAATTAAAAATCAGCTTAAAGACAAACAAATTGACATTGTTTTAAAAGAGGAAACAGGCTCGACCAACGAAGACGCTAAAACCCTATTTTTAAATAGCGACAATAAATATACTTTGGTTTTATCAAATAGCCAAAAAAACGGGAAGGGAAGAAACGGAAAGAACTTTTTTTCGCCTAAGAGCGGTATATATATGAGTTTGTGTTTTGCTCCTAAACTTAAAGCATACGACGCAACATATCTAACTTCTGCCGCCGGCGTTGCAGTTTGCGAAACTTTAGAAGCCGTTTGCAATATTCAAGCCAAAATTAAATGGGTAAACGACATATACTTAAACGAAAAAAAGCTTTGCGGAATTTTAACCGAGGCGTCTACTGATTTTGAAAGCGGAAATCTTCAATATGTCGTTATTGGCATTGGAATTAACTATAAACTTTCAAACAAAGATTTTCCCGACGAAATAAAAGAGATAGCAACTTCTCTTTTTGAACATTGCGAACAACCTTTGCCTACACGAAACGTAATTATATCTACGATTGTCGGGCAACTTATCGAGCTAATCGAAAACGAAACCCCGGAAAATATAATAAATCGTTACCGAGAGTTGTCTTTGGTTGTGGGGCGAAAACTGCATGTTATAAAAGGGGAAAGCACTGTTGAAGCGGTTGGTGTTTCGATTGATAAAAGCGGTGGTTTAAATGTTCGATACTTAGACGGAACATGTGAAACGCTAACATACGGAGAAATTTCGTTAAAGCTTTAAAAGCCTTTTTTATAATAAAAAATACTTGAAAAGAGAACTGCATAAATGAAACAAAACAAAACAAAAGACCTCGCATTAATAGCTTTGTTTGCGGCGCTAACAGCAATATGTTCGCAGATATCCGTTCCTCTCCCGTTTACTCCGGTTCCAATTAACCTTGCTACTGCCGCGGTTATGTTAAGCGGACTAATGCTTAAAGGCTTAAAAGGAGCGTTTAGCCAACTTGTTTTCATCGTGCTAGGTGCGATAGGGCTTCCGGTATTTTCGGCGTTTTCGGGCGGACTGGGGTGGCTTTTAGGCCCGACAGGCGGTTATATATTTGGGTATTTCTTCATGGCTCTTTCGATAGGTTTAATATTATCAAAAAAAGATACAAAACCAATTATAATTGCTGCTATGGTGGTTGGAACGCTTGTGTGTTACATATTGGGTTCGATTTGGTTTATGTATCTTACACAAAACAACCTTGCGTCCACTCTCATGTTGTGTGTACTGCCGTTTTTAATAGGGGACATAGTAAAGATAATAGTTTGTTTTTTGATATACATAAAGTTAAGGGTATATGTCAAAAATAATCAATAGTTAAAATTTAAAGCCTGTGAAGAAATTTTTGAAAAACTTCTTCACAGGCTTTAATAGATTTTGTTAGCGTGGTTCAGATACCGAACGTCCCTCTTTAAGTGTAGCGTTAACGCATATTGAAACGTTGTCCCAATCCTCAGTTTTTTGTCTTGTCAACATTATTTCGGCGGCTCGTATGCCTATCTTCTCGAGTGGCTGTTCAATTATTGTAAGGGTGGGGGAAACAACCTTTGCAAGGTCGATGTTGTCAAACCCGATGAACGAAAGGTCGTGTGGCAGATTAATCGAACTTTCATTTATCGCTATCATTGCGCCAAGCGTCATCTCGTGGTTTGTTACAAGCGCCGCCGTTGGCGGATCTTTGCGGTTTAACAACGAACTCATTGCGGAATATCCGCCCTCTACAGTATAATCGCTGTAGTATATAAGGTCGTCAAAAGTGGAAAGCCCCGCGTTTTCAAACGCTGTTAAGTAACCGGCAAGACGTTGTTTTGTTGTATATATGTTTTGAGGCCCTAAAACTACCCCTATTTTAGTGTGTCCTTTTTTAAGAAGTATCTTTGTCGCGTCGTTTGTCGCCTTGCTGTTGTTGATTACAACGCTGTCTATCTTGTCTGAAAGTTCGGGGATAATTCGGTCTAACGTAATTATAGGAACTTGTTTGTTAACCGCCGGAATAAGGTGTCTTCCGTCGACACAGACCGGAACGTTTATAATACCATCCACCATCTTTGAAAGCAAAAACTGAACCGCTTGACATTCAAGTTGCTCGTCGGTGTGACAGTCGCACACAATGACACTGTAACCCTCTTTTCTTAGAATTTCTTCGAGGGATGTTATTATCTGTGCCATGAATTGGTTTGCAAGCTCCGGGATAATAACTCCAATCGTTCGGCTTTTGCTACTCTTTAAACCGCGCGCGTATTCGTTGACGGTGTAGTCAAGCTTTTTAATAGCCGTTTCAACCGCAATTCTGTTTTTCTCTTTAAGTTTAACGCCGTTGATATACTTTGATATCGTTGCGACACTAAGCCCGGTTTCTTTAGCAATATCCTTTAATGTTGCCATTTATTCACTCCAAAATTAAACGTTATACATTTTTAACAATAATACCACTGTTTTTTTGTTATGTCAAAGTTGAATTTCTGCTTGACAATAACAATATCGAATGATATATTAAAAGTATAACGTTTAACTTTTTAACATTTAGGAGGTTTCATGCAACAATTTATTAAAACACCCCCGATAGGTTTCGGAACTTTCGGTTCAGACAGATATACAAGCGAACAGGTAAAACAGGCGGTTATGACCGCAATCGAGATGGGCTTTAGGCTTTTCGATTGTGCTTCGGTATACGGAAACGAAAACGAAATTGGAGAGACTTTTAGCGAAGCTTTTGAAAAAGGAGTTGTGAAAAGGGAAGACCTTTTTATAACCTCAAAGGTTTGGAACGATAAACACGGAGACGGCGAAGTTATAGCTTCGTGCAAAAAATCGCTTGCCGATTTAAAGCTTGATTATATCGATCTTTATTTTGTACACTGGCCGTTCCCAAACTATCACGCGCCCGGTTGCGACGTTTCTGCAAGAAATCCTGATAGCAGACCGTTTTTCACCGAAGAATTTATGTCGGTTTGGAAACAGATGGAACAACTTAAACGCGAGGGATTGGTTAAATACATAGGTATGTCAAACATGACGATACCAAAATTTGAAGCTGTTCTTCCGCTTTGTGAAATCGCCCCCGATGCCCACGAAATGGAACTTCACCCGGCGTTTCAACAGACGGAACTTTTCGATTACTGTGTAAAACGCGGAATTAAACCCATAGGCTACTGTCCCATAGGTTCTCCGAACAGACCCGAAAGAGACAAAACGGAAAATGACGTTTCGGACACAGAGATGCCAGAAATAAAAGCACTTGCCGAAAAATATTCAATAACACCACACCAAGTGTGTTTAAAATGGGCTCTTCAAAACGGACAGGTGCCAATTCCTTTTGCAAGCCAAAAGAAAAACATAGCGAGCAACTTCGATTGTCTTACGATGCCTGATTTCACCGAGCAAGAGATGCAAAGCATTAAAAAAGCCGATAAAGACTGTCGTTTGGTTAAAGGGCATGTGTTCCTTTGGGAAGGCGCTTCGGATTGGAAAGCTCTTTGGGACATGAGCGGAAAAATTAACGGTTGGAACGATTAATAAATAAAAAATAAGAGGTAATTAAATTATGAGCAAAAAAATGTTAGGCGCAACACTTCCAGGCAACAGCACTGTTGAGATTAAAGAGTTCGACATTCCGACCCCGGGACATCGTCAAGTTGTCATCAAAACAATGGCTTCAACTATCTGCGGAAGCGACATTCGTTGTATTTACCGTGAACATACCGGTAAAGGTGCGGAAGGATATATCCCCGGAATGATAGCGGGGCATGAACCTTGCGGAATTATCGTTGAAGAGGGCGAGGGTCTTCGCCGCTTCAAAAAAGGTGACAGGGTTATTGTATACCATATCTCGGGTTGTGGAGTTTGCCACGATTGTCGTATGGGTTACCAAATTTCGTGCACAAGCGAACACCGTGCCGCATACGGTTGGCAAAGAAACGGCGGAATGGCTCCTTATATGCTTTGTGACGAAGCCGATCTTATCGCTCTTCCCGACAGCATGTCATACCTTGACGGAGCTCAAGTAGCTTGTGGTTTCGGAACGGTTTATGAAGGCCTTGAAAAAATCGGAGTAAGCGGAAACGACGCGGTTTTGGTTGTCGGATTAGGTCCTGTTGGACTTGCTGCCCTTCAAATAGCAAAAGCTTTAGGCGCACAAAAACTTATCGGTATCGAGATGAACTCCGAAAGAATTAAACTTGCAAACGAACTGGGTCTTGCCGACCATATCTTTACTCCGGGTGAAGATGCTTTGGATAAAATCCTTGAAGTTACGGGCGGAAAAGGCGTTGAAAAAGCGATTGATTGCTCCGCAAACGACGCAGGGCGTCAACTTGCGCTTCGCGCGACACGCGCTTGGGGCAAAATAGCATTTGTCGGAGAGGGCGGAACATGCACATTTAACCCAAGCCCCGACATTATACATGGACAAAAAACAATCTATGGTTCATGGGTTACAAGCCTTTGGAAAATGGAAGACATCGTTGAAAAACTAGAGCGTTGGGGAATACATCCCGATACGTTGGTTACACATAAATTCCCGCTTGAAAAAGCCGAAGAAGCATATGCTTTGATGGCAAAAGGCGATTGCGGAAAAGTTGCAATTGTTTTTGACGAAGATTAATTATATACATAAAAAAACATTCCTCGGTTTTATATCGGGGAATGTTTTTTGGTGTAAGTGTTGTTATAGGAACTATCAAAAAAGAGGGTAAAACCCGCAAAAGCCCAAAGCAAAGCGACGGCTTTTTCGGAAAACGAGGGCGTCGCTTTTCTGCGGAAAAGCCACAGCCGGTAAAAACAACCATTGGGTTGTTAAAAGAGCCGGCTTTCGAATCACTATTTTTCTTTTCACCAACAAAAAAGCACCGAACAAAGGTCGAAGGGGAGAGCCTTGTGTTGTTATAGAAGCCGCCAAAGAGGGGGCAACCCCGAAAAAACCCAAAGCAAGAGCGAACCGTGGCGAGGGCGTTTACAACCGAGCAGGTGAGCCGAAGCGACGGCTTTTTCGGAAAACGAGGAGCAACAAAGCGAGTGCGCGATGACTTTTATAATTTTACAAACAAAAAGTCGTCGCAAACTAAGCGCAGTTTGCGACGAGTGGCGGAGATGGAGGGATTCGAACCCTCGAGATCCGTTAAGA
>CAYJJR010000065.1:0-12524 GCA_964370565.1 uncultured Oscillospiraceae bacterium
TATTTTGTTTTTATTATTTGCAATGCAAACAATGTAAGCATTGTAAGCATTGCAAGCATTGCTTCCAGACTGTCGAAAAACCACTATCAAAAAAATGTGCTTCGGCATTTTGCACAAAACAATAATTGCTTATCGTAGGGACAACCCTTGCGGTTGTCCGAAAAAGCAGTGTATGCACAATATCTCGGACAGGGGCAAGCCCTGTCCCTACACATAACCTTTTTATTTGTGCAACATTTTTGAGGGTGCACCTTTTTTGACGCGCTGTAAGCATTGCAAACATTGCTTCACATTGTCCATACCCGTTTTAGGTGTAGCGTTGACTTTTTTCAACGTTATAATATATAATCAAATCATCATCGTAACAAAAGTGATTGTATAATTTTTTACTAAAGGATATATCAAACATGACAATTTTAACAATAACTATCTTAACAGTTTTGGTTTTGATAGCGGCGGCGCTATTTGTCGGGTACACGATAAACAACTATACCGCAAAGCCAAAAGTTTTGACGTATGACGAAGTTTACCAAAAACTCTCGTCGGACGAGGACAGAATACCGGCGTTTGACGAATTCGAGTTCGAGGATTTCGAGCTTAGTTCCGACTTTGGATACAACCTTTTTGCAAAGTGGGCTCCCGTTAAAGGTTCAAAAAAAAGCGTCATCCTTGTGCATGGTTTCACAGGGAACATCCCGGTTTCTATGCGGTACTTCAACCTGTTTCATACACGGGGTTACAACGTCTTAATGTACGACCACAGGTTCCACGGCAAAAGCGGCGGGGGCAGTTGTTCGATGGGGTATTATGAAAAACATGACCTTGTTAAGTTTATAGACTGGGTCGAAAACCGCGTTGGAAAACAAAGCGTCATAGGGCTCCACGGCGAATCTATGGGGGCTTCGACATCGTTAATGACGGCGCAGTTTGACAAAAGAATATCGTTTATAATCGCCGATTGTGGGTTTTGCGATTTCTACCACGAAGCAAAATATCGCCTTAAAGCGGACTATAAGTTGCCGGAATTTCCGTTTTTATACCTTTCGGATTTTATCAACAAGATAAGATTTAAACATAGCTACAAAGAAATCTCGCCGATTGAAAACATAAACGCGATTGAATGTCCCGTGTTTTTTATCCACGGCGACCGCGACAGGGTAACCAAGGTAGACGACTCGATTAAGATGCACGAAAAATTTGACGGCAAAAAAGAGCTTTTGATAACGCAAGACACCGGCCACGCCGGCTCTATTCACCGGCATAAACAGTTATACTTCGAGGCGGTTGATAAATTTCTCAAGGATAATTGTTAACTATTAATTTAGATGTTAGTAGTTTGTAGCAACTTAAATGTTAATAGTTTGTTCATGGTATATCTGTGCTTGTATGTGTTATATTATTAAGAATACGTGTTAAGCAAGATTAAAACGCGCTTGCTATAAATACTTAAAAAAGAAAAGTTAAAGTGGCTTTTAAATTTGTCGCGTTAGCGACACCTTCACTATTAACTATTAACTATTAATTCTTAACTATTAACTCCACATGTTTAACACGTGGTTAAATACCTATACAAAGGTAGGTGGTAGTTTGAAACAATGTTTCAAACGTGAGTTTTGTGCTTTTCGGCAATATGCCCACCGAAATTTTGCCACAAAAAAAACCGGTGTGGCAAAATCGCCCAAAACATCAAAAAAGGAATGGGCATTTATATGAAACTGTTAAAAGGTATATTTAAGTTTTTTCTGTTTTTATTTTCGATAGTTGCAACGCTTTCGATAATAGCGTTTGCGTGTGCGTACTATGCTTTTGAGATTGAACCATATCGTCTAACGGTCAACACGGTAGACATTGTTATAGACAAAAGCTCCAACAATCATTTTACGATTGTACAGTTTTCCGATACACATATTAAAGAGGATTTCACGGTAGACGACCTTTCAAAAGTTGTCGACAAGATAAACGAACAATCCGCAGATTTTGTGGTGTTCACGGGCGACTTGTACGACAAATACAGTAGCGACCAAGACGACAGGGCGGTTATAGCCGAGCTGTCGCGCATAAAAGCTACCTTTGCAAAGATAGCAATTCGCGGCAACCGCGATTATGGCGGTGGCGCGGCTAACTATTACGAAAGCATAATGACAAACGGCGGGTTTGACGTTATTATAGACCAAAGCAAAGTTTACGAAACGACGGGTGGAAAAAGAATTTTGTTTACCGGCCTTGACGATTCGTTGTTCACCAACCCGAAAATGCCACAAGACGACTACCCCGACATTGATTTTGCGGTTTTTATGTCACACGAACCGGACGTTGTCCAAGACTATCCGATACAAGACTATAATCTAATCTTGTGTGGACACACCCACGGCGGACAGATAGACATTCCGTTTTTGCCGTTTATAAACGAATATGCGCTTGAAGCAACCCTTCTTGCGTCGAAATACCCAAGCGGACTATCTGTTTTTGAAGAGGGCAAACAATATCTATATGTTAACACGGGAATAGGAACAACAAAAATTTCCGCAAGGTTTAACGTCGTCCCCGAAATTTCACAATTTATAATTACAGCTTAAACAATTTAAACAGTGCGTCGGTTTTATGATACTAATCTTTTAAAAAGATGTTATCATTACCGGCGCATTATATCTACGCAACTTACAAAACAGTTGCTCAGCACATAGGACAACGCCTCAAACGTTAGGTTGTGTTGGTTGCTGAACCAATCTTGAAGCAGGTTTGTTGTTCCGGAAGCTATAAACGAGAAAAAAAGTCTTGCTTCTTCTTCGTTGCGGAACGATTTAACTATTTCGGTGTCTGCCATCATAAAGTCGACAAACGCTTTTCTAAGCTTACGCAAAAAACTATCGGCGTTTTGCGCAAGAAACAACATTCTATAATAATCCTCTTTGCGTTGGATTGCCGCAAAGACGCGGTTTAAAAACGGCCTGAAATTGTCGATTAACATGACGCTTTTTTCCGCTTTTAGATACTCCATAAGCGCGTTTATATTCTCGTTTTCAATCTCTTCCGCGACTTCGTAGACGTCGCGATAATGGGCGTAGAACGTTGCGCGGCTTATGTCCGCAAGCTCCAAAACATCTTTTACTTTGACTTTTGTTATATCTTCGTTATGTTGGAGCGTAACAAACGCGCGCTTAATCGCAACCTTTGACTTAATCGCTCCCCTGTTTTGTTTTTTCATAAACTTAAACATCCTTTCGTCGGTTAAACAAAAAGTATACTTTAGTTCAACTTTAAACTAAAGATTAAAATTTGACACTTGTATCTTTTTTTAAAATTTATTATAATTAAAAAAAGAGTTGATGTCAATATTGACGCCGCTGTCACGTTTGAAAAACGGAAGGGAATTAACGAATGAGAACAAAACTTGCAGATCGCAAACTGCCCAACTACAGCAAAGGTGAGGAACTTTTCAACATGGTGTCCCACATTGTTGGGGGCGCGCTTGGTATCGTCGTATTGGTTTTGTGTGTCATAAAATCCGCGTACAACGACAATGTATACGGAATTGTTTCAAGTGCGATATACGGTTCAACAATGATAATGTTATACACTATGTCAAGTTTATACCATGGCCTTCGCCACGAAACCTCCAAAAAAGTGTTTCAAGTTCTTGACCATTGCGCAATATATTTTTTGATAGCCGGAACATACATGCCGATAACGCTAAGCGCCGTCCGCGAGATTAACGCGCCGCTTGGTTGGACATTGTTTGGGGTTGAATGGGGACTAGCCGCTCTCGCAACAACGCTTACCGCCATTGACATAAAAAAATACGAAGTGTTTTCTATGATATGTTATATATGTATGGGGTGGTTAATACTGGGCTTTGCAAAGGTCGCGCTCGAAGCGCTCACGCTTAACGGATTTTTGTTTATGTTGGCGGGTGGAATATTGTACACACTTGGTGCTGTGCTTTACGGCATAGGTAAGAAAAGAAAATATGCCCACAATATATTCCATGTATTTGTGTTTGCGGGAAGCTTTACACAATTTTTCGGAATACTATTTTACGCTTTATAAAAAGTTTAAAATTAATTCATAGAAGTTTCCAAAAAAACAAGCTTTATTGATTGAGTTAACAAGTAATTTATGTTAAAATTTATTTACTTAATGCCTGCTGAACAAGTCAAAAACGGCTTTGTAAAATCATAAAATGCTGTTTTTGACTTGCAGATAGCATCAAGATAATCCAACAAAATACGCTTAAAATGCGTATTTTGTTTCAAATGCACAGCATTTGTACTGAATAACTTGTTATTCAGTAGGCTTTACTTATAAACTCGATCAATTTTTTTTGGTCAACGAATGGTATTTTCTATGAACAATAATAACTATATTTATACGAGCGAAGAACATTGTAAAGGTTGCAATAAATGCATCTTTAAATGTCCTGTGGAGGCAAACAAGGCTATCTGGGAGAACGACGAAAGCAAGGTAATTATAAAGGAAGGCTATTGTATTTCGTGTGGAGAATGTTTTTCGGTTTGCGACCACGAAGCGCGAGAGTTTGAAGACGACACCGAAAAATTTTTCAAAGATCTTGAAAACGGTACAGAGATAACGCTTGTTGCGGCGCCGTCGGCGTTGACTAATTTTGAAAACGTTAAAAAAGTGTTTGGTTTTTTAAAGTCGCGCGGAATTAAGATGGTTTTCGATGTTTCGTATGGCGCGGATATTTGCACGTTTGGATATGTTAAGTTTTTGAAAGAAAAAGATATTTCGGGACTAATTGCCCAACCTTGTCCCGTGGTTGTTAGCTTTGTCGAAAAGTATCACCCCGAACTTATCGACAACCTTTCCCCAATCCAAAGTCCGGTTATTTGTACCGCTATCTATTTAAAAAAATATAAAAATATAACGGGAAAAATCGCTTTTCTATCCCCTTGCATAGGTAAAAAACGCGAATGTGAGGACGACAACACAAAAGGCTACATCGACTATAACATTACGTTTTCAAAATTTTTAAGCTATGTTAAAAAAAACAATATCAACCTTTCCGATTTCCCCGAATATGATTATGACAACTTCGACACTTCGTGGGGTTTTGCGTTTTCAAGGCCGGGCGGATTAACCGAAAACGTGAGGTTTTATCTCGGAGAAGATATCTGGATTAAACAAATCGAAGGAATACACAACCTTGAGGGGTATTTTAAACAATTCATAAACGACATCGAACAGGGGTTGCCTGTGCCGACAGTTTTGGATGTTCTTAACTGTGAACATGGCTGTAACGTAGGAACCGGAACAAACAAGGACGCGCGAATTAACAACATTGATTTTGTAATAAACAAAGCAAAAAAATCTGTCACAAAACAAGATGGCAAAATGATTATGGACGAGTTTGAAAAACAACTCAACATAGAAGATTTCTACCGCGAGTACACCGACAAAAGCGCGGCGTACAAAAAACCGGAAAAGGTCGACCTTGAAAACTTCTACATAAGAATAGGAAAGATAAGCGAACAAGACCGTAACATAAACTGTTTTTCTTGTGGCTATGGAAGCTGTGAAAAATTTGTGACAGCGCTTGCGCACGGAGAAAACCACCGCAACAACTGTCGTCAATATATCTTAAACAAGTTTAAATCGTTAAGCATGATAGATGAGCTCACAGGGCTTAAAAACAGATACAGTTTTTCGCTTGACGTCGAGAGCTTTGTTAAAAATGCTGTTCCGTCGGTTGGAATAGTATTTGTCGACATAAACGGACTTAAAATTGTCAACGACATAAGCGGCCACAAATATGGCGACGAGTTGATTATGCGATGTGCTAATCTTCTTAAAGACGCGTTCCCCGGAAAGGTCTATCGCGTGGGCGGCGACGAGTTTGTCGTTTTGGACGGCAAAACAAGCGAGCAGGAGTTTGACGAAAAGATAGCGTCGCTTCGCAAAAAGCTCACAAAGGTAGACAACCTTATGATCTCACTTGGGGATTATTTTTGCACCGATGTCTCGCAACTTGAACAACATATCGAGATTGCCGACCAAAGAATGTACGCCGAAAAGCAACAGCACTATCGCGCAAAGGCGGCCTTACAGATAAACGAAACGTTAACCGTCAAACTGCATGAATTTTAAAATCGTTTGACTGTACAAGCCAAACTTTCAACACAAAAAACCGCCGGTTCAACAACCGGTGGTTTTAGCGTATCAAAAAAGGTACACACTAAAAAATGTTGCACAAACTCGTGGGTAGGGGCGGATACCATCCGCCCGCCATTAGTTGCACAAATTATATCAACTACTGTTGTTGCGATATTAAAACGACAAAAATGGTAATAACAAAACCATTAATCTACGGTTTTTTGCCACATTAGCGATTGTTTGGAACGGGCGGATAATATCCGCCCCTACATTCCACCCATTATGTTTGTGCAAACGGTATACAACCGTTTTTTTGACGAAACACAATTTTGCAATATGGGTTTTTTGACACCCTGACCGCCGGTTCAACAATCGGTGGTTTTCTCTTGTATCAAAAAAATCTCATTAAATGTCAACATTGTTTTTCGCTAAAACATCATCAAGGTCGGAATAGACATCATTAATCTCTTTATAAAAATGTTGATAGTCTTGGTTTTGCTCACCCCAATCCCCTCCCCAAAGAAAACCGCGACTTTTAAAAAGATTATAACAAAAATCGCCTTTTCGTATAAAATACTCGTTGTCTGTGTCTCGGTTAAACGCATAGTCGAAGTTGACGTGTTTTGCTATTTGCCCGTTTTTTATATATGGGTTATAATATGGGTTGATGTCGACCGCTATGCCGTATGCGTGGTTCGAGATCGTTGCGGTTCCAGATATTGTGCGATAACAAAACGCCGAGCTGTTGTTGTTTGCAACCGATATATCGTCGTCTGCGTCATATTCGTCGATAAGGCGTATCTTGTCTATGGGATATCTTTGTTCAAAAAGTTTTTCAAATATAAAAAGCATGTCGTCCGCTATTCTTCGGCTTACTATAAGTTCACCTTGTTGACGTTTTCCGTTAAAGTCTATGTGGGTAACGTTTAACATAACGAGTTCAAAAATCGGAAACGGACAGTTTTCGGGATAGGATTTTTTAAGTATTCGCGATTTAATCGCCGAGTTAATTTCGGTTTTGGAAAATTCTGCTTTCACGGTATCCCCCTTTACATATTAAAGACGCCATTGTTCGCGCCGATTGCGTTATATTTATTTTATTATAAAAATCGATTATATTATTACATTTTTTTAAATTTTCTAAATTTATTTATTTATGGTAGTAATTTTATTATTTGTGTTATATAATGTAGGTGTTTGGCTATTATGGAAATAAAAATATATTTATAATAAAATAATAATAAAAGAGGTATAAAAAAAATGGAAAACAACATTAAAACTATCGCTGTTTTGACAAGCGGCGGAGATGCTCCCGGAATGAACTCGGCAATTCGCGCCGTTGTTCGCGCGGGACTTCACCACAAGAAAAAGGTTATCGGGGTCATGAACGGATACCAAGGTCTTCTTGAAAAAGATTTCAAAGAGATGCAATACCGCGATGTTTCGGGAATTATGAACCGTGGCGGAACCGTTATCAAAACCGCGAGAAGCAAAGAGTTCGAGACAAAAGAAGGGGTCCAAAAAGCTATCGATAACATGCGCGAAGCCGGAATTGATGCGCTTGTTGTAATAGGCGGTGACGGAAGTTTTAGGGGCGCGCGCGACCTTGCAAACAATGGGTTCCCCGTCATGGGAATCCCCGGAACTATTGACAACGACATTGGATGTTCCGACTACACCATTGGATTTGACACGGCGCTAAACACGGCGGTTGACGCTATCGACAAGATAAGGGACACCGGCGCGTCACACGAACGTTGCAGCGTCGTCGAGGTTATGGGAAGACACGCGGGATATCTCGCGGTTCACACGGCGGTTGCGACGGGTGCCGAGATTGCGCTTGTCCCCGAGATATCGTTCGAGATGAAAGACATAATCAACAGAATTCGCGAAGACGCAACCAAAGGAAAAAGCCATTTCATCATCGTTGTTGCAGAAGGTGTCGGCGGATGTGATTTCATAGCCAAGACGGTTCAAAGAGAAACCGGAATCGAAAGCCGCGACTCATACTTGGGATATATCCAACGTGGCGGAAGACCGTCGCAACGCGACAGGGTTATGGCGTCGAGAATGGGACTTTATGCAGTTGAAAAACTTATCAACGGGGACATAAACCAAGTTATAATCTACCGTAACGCCAAAGTTCAATCGATTGAAATAGGCGAAGCGTTAAGTATGAAAAAAGATTTCAACTACGAACTCCACAGAATATCCGACCTTTTGGCGAACTAATTAATAAACTTAAACGGAGTAGAAACACCATTTGTCGTGTTTCTACTCCGTTTTTTTGTTTATGAGGAATGTCGAATCGGCTTACGCATAAGCTTTGTTTTCTTGTGTTTAGAAATCAAAGAAATTTCGATCTTTGTTTCCGTAAAACGGGTCGGTCGAGACATCTCGTGAAAGAAGTTCTTCGTCACTTAAAAACTGTCCGTCGCCGTTTTGATATGGGTCGGCGTTGTTTTGTTGTTGTTGCATTTGCATTTGCTGTTGTAACTCTTCGGGGGAATACGCTATCGTTGGTTCGTCGTGTCCCGACATAGGTTCGCCGTACATATCGCCGCCGTATGCGTTATCATAGTTTTGATAGTTGTAAAAATCCTGTGTTTGGTCGGGATACGGTTTAGGCGCTCTGTTTTGTGCGCCGTTATATCCGCCTTGTCCTTGAGGGTTGTTTGGCATTGGTTGAGGCGGTCGCTGTCCTACGCGGTTGGACGGTGGTTTTTTGGTGTTGTGTGGATTTTGATTTTTCGGCATGTTAGACATGTTAGACATGTTAGACATGTTTTGCATGTTTTGCATATTTTGCATATTTTGTTGTGGTGGGCGTCCGGCCATGTTTTGCGCGCTTCCGTTTCCTTTCGGGCCTTGTGGTGGACGCGGGCCGTTCGGGTGGGGTTGGTTGCCGTGGTGGTTTATCGTTCCCGAAGAAGATTTGCTCTTTTTGTTCCCCTCGCCATTTTGTTGTCTTGGCGGCGGGCTTTGTTTGGGCTTTTCGTCCGCTTTAGTCGTCGGGCTTTTTTTCGCTGTTCGTTTAATCTTGTTTATTATAGTGCTCGCGGAATACAAAATTCCGGAGAACCCTCCGTGGTTCATTTGGCCTTTACTTTTAAGACGAAAATACTGTATCAAAATTCCGCCGACAATCGCGACGATAATTCCGCCGATTATTAACAAAACTGTTGATAAAATTCCGCCCGCTTCGCGTTTAAAATGGGCTTCGATAACTACGTCGGCCGACGGCATCTTGAACGATGTGAACTCGGCTTCAACGTTTTCAAATTCTCCGGCGTCGGCGCTCCAATAGTCAAAAACATATCCTTCGTCCGGCATAGCGCGAACCGATATCTCCGCGCCCGACGCTACCGTCGTAAGGCTTGCGGAAACCCTTCCGCCCTCGGATACTGTCGTTTCGACGTTAAACAAACCGCCTACATTCTCGGTTGTTGTGTCGTTCGAGGGTTCGTTTTCTTCCGGAGTTTCGGTTGGTTTTGGGGTTGGTTCGGGAGTAGGTTCCGGTTCTTCTTCTTCCTCCTCTTCCTCGACAGGCTCGTCTTGCTCAAAGTTTGCGGTAAGCGTTGTGTCAACGTCGGAAGCTGTAAAGTTTGTTGTTAAGTCGTCCGGGTCTTCAAACGTTCCGCTTGTCGCCGTCCAACCGGTAAAGGTATATCCGTCAAGTTCTTTTGCTTCGATATAGACCGATTCGCCTTCTACAAGCGTTAACGCTTTTGTAATTATCGTTCCGCCGTCCGGCTCTTCAAACGAAATGTCTATAATCTTTCCGAAAAAAGCCGAGACCGTAACGTCGGAAGGAGGCATGTTGAACGAGGCGTTGGCGCTGTTGTTGGACGAAACCACAACGCTGTCCGGGGCTATCTCCCAGTAAAGAAATTTATACGTTTCGTCTATCGGGGTTGCGACAATGTCTATCTTGTCCCCAACCGATATGTCGGTTGTTTTGGGGCTTACCGCAACAGAACCGCGGGTTTCGACAACGTCAACCGTCACGGAATATGTTTTTATGTCGGGTTCAAACGTAACGATTAAATTTTCGCTTGTAGTTCGACTTTCTAAAACGACCATGTTGTCTGTAACCGCAAGGGCTATGCCATCTTTTTTAATCGATTGAAGTTTATAATTTTCGCTCGGCGTCGCGGTAACCGTTAGGTTGTACGGCATCTCGGTTGAAAAGGAAAAACTGCTCCCCTCGCCGAGAACCGCTCCGCTTGTTGGGTCGATAGCCTTGGCTGTCGCCGTTCCGCCTATGCCTTGCGAAACCGTGACGTCAACGGCATAGTCGACCGCCAAAACCGACGGCATCGCCAACAACAAAAGCATTATAATAGATAATATTGATACTGTCCTTTTCACGGTTAAACCTCACTTGAGTTAATTTTCAATTATACATTTTTCATTATATATAGTAATTATATATAATTTAAATTAAAAATACAATGAAAAAAGCCAAATATAAAGGTTACAATTTAGTGTTTTGTTAAAATTCACCTTAAAATTTATGTTGTCGGTTGAAATTAGGGATTGATTTAAAAAGTTAATCTCCCCCTTTGTCCACACCCGCAACAAAAAAAGATTTGTAAAGCGGTAATAAATAATGTAAAATTAAAGGGTATGGATTAAAAACAAATTTTATTAAAAAGGTTTTTTACTATGTTAATTTTAGTTATCAACGCGGGGAGCACAAGCGCAAAATACCAACTTGTCGACATGACAAACGAAAAGGTGCTTGCTAAGGGGGGCGCCGAACGAATTGGCGGCGCAAGTTTTATAAAACACGTGGCAGGAGAAAACGAGCCCGAAACTATTGACATAAAGCTTAAAAATAACAACGAAGCGTTTGCCGCCATTGTTAACCTTTTGACTACGGGACAACATAAAGTCATCGATAGTATTGAACAGATTTCGGCGGTTGGACACAGGGTAAGTTTTGGGCCGATAGATTGGAACTATGGCAAACTTGCGACAAAACAAAATATAGAAATTCTTCTCGACCACAGCGAGTTTGCTCCGCTCCATGTCCCTATGCAGGTTGCGGCGCTTAAAGCTTCGCAAGAGGTTTTCGGCGAAAACTTCCCGATGTGTGTCGTGTTCGACAACTCGTTCCACCACACGATGCCCGAAAAAGCATATATCTACGGCATACCGTATGAATACTATGAAAAATACGGAATCAGAAAATTTGGGTTCCACAGCATAAGCCACGAATATGTAAGCGAAAGATATTTTGACATAACAAAAAAAGAGAAAAACGGTTCAAAACTTGTTACTTGTCACCTTGGCGGAGGAAGCTCGGTTTGTGCTATTATGGACGGAAAAAGCCTCGACAACTCGATGGGCTTTACCCCTGTCGACGGCATTATAATGGGAACGAGAAGCGGAAGCGTCGACCCCGCAATTGTAAGCTTTATAGCCAAAAAAGAGGGCATAGCAGCGGAGCAAGTAACCGATATATTAAACCAAAAATCGGGGCTTCTCGGAGTTTCGGGCATATCTTCCGATTGTCGCGATGTCGAAGACGCAATGCACACAAACAAACGCGCACGTCTTGCAGTTGACATCATGTGCTATCAGTTGACAAAATTAATCGGCTCATACGCCGCCGCGATGGGTGGCGTCGACAGCGTTATCTTCACCGGCGGAATTGGCGAGAAATTTTCCTATCTAAGATATGAGGCGTTGAAAAACCTTTCGTTTATCGGCCTCGAGATAGACGCCGAACTTAACAAGCAAGCAAACGGAAAGGACGGGGGACGTTTTTCAAAAGACAGTTCAAAGGTTTCCGCTTACGTAATTCCGACAAACGAAGAGATTATGATAGCGCGACAAACCAAAGAAATTATTTTAAAGGGTGAGAGTTAATGGAACTAATTGAAAAAAAGATCTCGGGAGACGAGATATACAAAGGCAAGATAATAACGGTTAACGTCGACACCGTCACGTTGCCTAACGGAGAAACCGCAAAGCGCGAAGTAGTTTTGCATCCGGGCGGAGTTTGCGTAGCGGCTCTTGACGACCAAAACAACCTGTTTTTTGTCGAACAGTTTCGTTATCCCCACGGCGAAAAGGTGCTTGAACTGCCTGCCGGAAAACTTGAATGGAACGAGTTGCCCGACCCCGCCGCCGCGCGAGAACTTCGCGAGGAAACGGGATGTGTCGCAAAAAATCTAACGCGCGTTTCGGTGTCCTATCCGACGCCGGGATTTTGTTCCGAAAAGCTTTATTTATATATAGCGACCGACCTAAGTTTCGGACAACAACAACTCGACCATGATGAATTTTTGTCGGTTAAAAAAATTCCGCTTGAAACGGCGGTTAAGATGGTTATGTCGGGCGAGATACACGACGGCAAAACACAAACACTTGTGCTTATGGCGGAGAAGTTTGTCAATCGTTAG
>CAYJJR010000066.1:0-12468 GCA_964370565.1 uncultured Oscillospiraceae bacterium
AGGACGCCATCCCCTACAAACTCTATTGCGATTTTGTGCAACATTTTAGAGGGTGTACCTTTTTTGACACACTTTCACTCTCAGCCAATCCAAGATAGACTGAGAGTGAAAGTGAAAAACTATTCATGAGTCTAAAATAACTACACTTATTTAAACAAATAAGTGTAGTTATTTTAGTTAATATTGACAAAATTATTTATATCGTGCTACAATGTAAATAATATCCTTGGTGAAAAGCGGGTTTTGCGACAAATAAAGTGAAAGGTTAGGTAATATCAAATGAAAAAAGTGCTGTTTATTATTGCAACTTTGCTATCGTTAGCTATGCTGACGGCTTGTTTTTCCTCAACCGACGGAGATATGGCAACCGATGGCTCAAGCGAACAAAACGCCCATGTTTCGGAAACTGTCGTTCAACCAAACGCCGAAAAACAAATTTTATCGCTTGCGAAACTTGAAAATTCGGACGCTTGGCGAAACATTGAGGTTGCCGAGACATCTAATTATATTGTTTTTGTCCACAACAATTATTTTGGTGGTGAACAAACCCCCGACCAATACGAAACGGTTGTCGTATTTTATGATAAACAAACGGGAATACAAAAAAATACAATTGCTTTTGATGGTCGATATATTGAAAATAGCTTGGAGTATAACAAAGGTGACGACACTATACAGCTTAGAATTATACAAGAAACCTCTCTTTCCCTTTACATAATTGATAGTGGCTTTGAGTTTGTTATACATTCTTTACCTGCTGATTTTGCGGCGGAAAACTCAATGCAGGTTATGCAACAAAATATTTTGGATAAAGATTTGACACAATACAAATATTCTTTTGACGGAACGCCCGACATTTCAAACGTTAGGTGGGCTGTTTCAAACGTAGACGGCATAGCTGTGCAGCCTGTCGAGGGTGACCCAAATTCGGGATATTTCATCTCGAATGATACTATACAGGATTATTTTGAACTTAAGAAATTTGACGAACTACCACCGGCATTTTTTTCTGATGTAAGAGTTATGAACAACGGGAAAAACCTGGTTGCCACCGTTCATAATCCGTCTTTAATTGGGCTTTATAATTTAAATCTTGAAACGGGTGAAGAGTTTTGGTATGACAACGTTTTTTCCGCTATGATAGCGTCGGTAGAATATAGGGACGACAAATCGGTTGTTGCACAAGGGGACGGAGTATCAACATTTATTGACCTTGATACAGGCGAAGCCGAGACTGTCCAAAAAGATTTAGCTCATGCAATGACATATGACTATGAAAATTATTTTGAAAGGTTTGTCCGAGACGGGAAAGGTTCTATTCGTATGTATAACCTCGAAAAGGGAATAGAGCAAGAGATTTTGGCTGAATTTGACACCGCGGAGCTGGTTATGTTTAGCGTAACCGAAAATTTCATTGTTTGCGTTTTGGACGACGGACAGTGCAATGCTGTGAGATATTAGATTTTTTAGCTAGCACCTGTGTCAACTAAAAGTTTACAAATTCATCAAGCAACAAAAAAGAAAAAAGAGAAAGGTTAGGTCTTGTGTTATGAAAAAAATTATCTTGGCAGTTAAATTTTTTGTGGTTTTGTTGGCTCTTGTAATGTTAACAGCTTGTTACTCGGAGAACAACGAAACTTTAAACAACCCAAGCGACGGAACTTCAAACGAGCAAACGACTGAAACGGCAGCCGAAACCGTTCAACCAAACGCCGAAAAACAAGCGCCTGACGAAAACCAAAATTTATCACTTGCGTGGCTTGATAACCCGGACGCTTGGCGATACATAGATGTTGCCGAAACATCTAACCATCTTGTTTTTGTCCATTACGATTACTTTAGCAGCGAACAACCCCCCGACCAATATGAAACGGTGATTGAATTTTTTGATAAACAAACCGGGGGAAAAATAAGCACAGGAAACGCTACAGGGCGTTATATTGAAAATAGTTTGGAATATAACAAAGAAACAGACAGTATACAGTATAGAACAATCAGCGACACCCATTATACTCTTTTTATATATAACAGCGACATTGAAATTGCAACTTATGCGCTTCCAGATGACTTTGCGGCGGAAAATTCAATGGGGTATATGCAAGACAATATTTCCGAGAGATTGTTGTCTCTTAGCAGTTACTCTTTTGACGGAACGCCCGAGCTTTCGGGAGAAAACCCCGACAACGCTTGGTGGGCAGTTTCAAACGAATATGGTATTTCGGTAATGCCTATCGAGGGCAACCAAAACTCGGAAATTTTTATCTCGTACGACAGGATATATGACAACTTTGATGTTCCGATATATGATTATGATGAAATGTCAGAAGGGTATAAGGGCGACCCCGGGGAAACAATGCCCGAAATCCCGCCGGCACATTTCAACGATGTTAGAGTTATGAACAATGGAAAAAATCTGGTTGCCACCGTTAACAACCCGATGGCACAAAGCGGATTAATTGGACTTTATAATTTAAACCTTGAAACAGGGGAAGAGTTTTGGTATGACAACGTTTTCTCCGCTATGATGGCGTCGGTAAACTACCCGGACGATAAAACGGTAGTAGCTTTTAATGGGGATTATACTTTTATAGATCTTGATACAGGCGAAGCCGAGTTTGTTAAAAAAGAAATAGAGTTTGCAACTACGTATGATTATCAAAATTATTTTGAAAGTCCGGTCGAAAACGGGAAAGGCGCTATTCTTATGTCAAACATCGAAAAGGGAATAAATCAAGAGGCTTTGGCGGAATTTAACGCTTCGAAGCTATTTATACTTGATGTAACCGAAAATTTTGTTGTTTGCGCTTTGGAGGACGGACAGTGTAATGCTGTGAGATATTAAAAAACTAAACTTTAAAAAAAATAATGCTTCGGGGTTTTCCCAAAGCATTATTTTTTTATTGATTGCTATTTTCTATTTGCAGTTAGAGTTTTTCGAGCTGCTGCTGTTAGAGTTGCTGTTACTATTGCTAGCTTTTGATTTTGTTGAGTTGCAATCGGTTGAAGCTTTTGATTTTGAGTTGGAGTTTGAAGAGTTAGTTTGACTTTTGCTGTTTTCCATGTTTTTAGCTTTTGAGTTTTCCATGTTTTTGCTGTTTTTTGATTGTGCCATAAAGTTAATACCACCTTTCTGATAATATTATTTGAAACGTTGTCATAATTATTAATCACTTCAATTATTTTCCATAAGATTTTTTGCTCAATTAATGGACAAAATAACAAATTTTTTATATAATAGTGTTGTATGGAAAATGTCGAAATATAAATGATTTTGGAAACAGTATGGATAAAACAAACAAAAAAGATAATATAGAAATGCAAAAGGAAGTGTCTCAAAAAGAGACATGGACATTTAAAGCAGGACAGTTGGGGATGTCTGTTTCCGAGTCTGTTCCGGCTATAAAAATGCTAGACACCGTCGCTGTTAAAACGGTTGACGATTTTGTCGAGTTTAAAGATGACCCCGAATTAAATAGCGACGAAAAAAAAGCAGAACAAGACATCGATGACAAAGACGAACAACAACAAAAAGTTTCCGCAAAGTCGGATGACATAGTAACAAAAGAAACTGAGCCAGAGAAAAAAATCGAAATCGAGCAAACGAGCGAGAAACAAGACAAACCAAAGGCTGATGAACCAAAACCGAACGAAAAAATTGAGACGATAAAATCTATCGAAATAACTCCGCCGGTAGTCGAAACAAAGCCGGAATATGAATTAGTACCACTAAAAACAAAAAAAGAACAAGACACAAAGTTTTCTAAGCTTTTGTTTGTTTTTGGTGCTTTGTTTTCGGTGGTCGCAATATCGTTGTCGCTTGCGGTTTTGATGCTTAACATGCTTCCGCCTGTTATCGAATCGGTTGCGGTCTCGGAGTTTATGAACGACGACGGAACGGTTGGTATAGCGGTAACAGTTTCTGATATACCTTTTAGAATAAACGAAAACTATATGTGCGCGATAACCGAAAGCGTATCTGCTCCGCCCAAAAGCGACCCTTCGTGGGTTGGCTTTAACAACGGCGTTGCAACCGTTAACGTTGATTTTTCCGACGTTAATATATTTGTTATGGACGAAAAAGGAACGATAAGCAGTTCGACCGAAAGCGTTAGCATCGACAAGGTGTATGGCGTTAACATATCACAACAACCGGTATATCTCGCGCTTGAAGACAGCACGAATTTGCAAGCCGAGGTTGTTTATCTCGGAGAAGTTGACACGACTGTTTTGTGGAGTTCTTCCGACAGTTCGGTCGCTTCGGTTAATGATGGCGTAGTAACCGCGATGTCAAACGGCGTTGCAACGATAACCGCTACAGTTGGTGGCATCGTTTCAAATGAACTTACCGTCACGTCAACCGATCTAATAAACATACCCGATGTAGACAGGGTTCGTCCCTACCTCGAGGGTGAGGTTTACACGATGGAACAAGCGCATTTAATAGACGAAATTTTGGCAAGTAGAATTGACGAGGCAGGCTTCGGAACAAGGGCAGGAGCTCTTGCGGCGGCGCGGTTTATGATGTTGGAATTTCCGTACAGGTTGCACTATTTCTTTGAAAACGGACGGTTGAGCCCAAACCCGGGAAGACCGACGGCAGACGGAGAGGGAAGATATTATCACATTGGAATGTTTTTGTCAGAGGATAAATACGACGGGCTCGACCCGATAAGGTTTGGTCCTGCCTATTGGGGTCTTCCGCTTTTGAACTTTCAAGAAGAACAGATATGGGTTGCGGGGAGACAATATCCCAACGGCTTGACATGTAGCGGTTTTGTTTCGTGGGCGCTATTAAACGGAGGTTTTGATGTCGGAGACATGGGTGCCGGAAACGAATATTGGGACAACGACCTTTGCGACCTTGGGGAATGGGCCTCGCCTACGCTTGAAACTATTGACAGCGGTATTGCGAAACCGGGCGATCTCATAGGTTGGGACGGGCACATAGCTATGATTGCCGGTTGGGACGAACAAAACATATATGTGGCGGAAACATATTCCCAAATTAGAGGCACAAGAATGACCGTTATTCCACGCGAAAAGTTTGACTATCAACTATATGAATACATAGTTTTAATGGACGACGTTTATCTTGAAGACGGCGAATATACAAACGAGTTGTATTAAACTACGGCTTGAAAAGAGGGGTTATTGTGGCAAGAACAAACGCTATGCGCCTTTTGGACGCCGCGAGAGTTAAATATCGAGAAGCAGAGTACACTTCAAGCGAAAACGACCTTTCGGGCAAACATGTTTCAAAACAGATAGGGCTTTCGGACGACGAGGTTTTTAAAACTCTTGTGACGAAGGGAGACAAAAACGGAATTAATGTTTTTTGTGTTCCGGTAAGCGGCGAGCTTGACTTGAAAAAGGCCGCCCTTGTCAGCAAAAACAAAAAAATCGAGATGATAGCGGTTAAGGATATTTTGCAAATAACAGGGTATATAAGGGGCGGATGTTCCCCTATTGGAATGAAAAAAAATTATCCAACTTTTATAGATGAAACCGCTGTGCTTTTTGATGAGATAGCAGTAAGCGCAGGGGTTAGGGGAAGCCAGATAATATTAAACGGTGAAACGCTTTGCGCATTTCTTGACGGGAAATTATGCGACTTAATTTGATGAACTTTATATTAAATAAACGAGAGGGGAATTTATGAGTAGTGTTATAACTTTTAACAGACAGTTTTCAAGCGGAGGCCGCGAGATTGCAAAACGTCTTGCTGATAGACTTAATTTTGCATACTATGATAAAGAACTTATAGCCAAGATATCAGAGGAAACTAACCTTGCGCCGTCGTTCATCGAACAGTACAGCGAAGCCGCAACTTCAAGAAGCTTTTCCTTTACATTTGCAAGAACGTTTTCAAGGCCAACGCCACAGCTTTCTCCAAACGACAAGATTCAAATAGCTCAAACAAAGATAATTAAAGATCTTTCTGAAGCGGGGGACTGTATAATAGTCGGAAGATGCGCAAACTACACGCTATTTGACAAGGCGTTTAAGGTGTTGATATATTGTTCTGACATGGATGCTAGAATTAAACGTTGTTACCAAAAGGTTGATGCGGACAAGGATAAATCTGAGCAAGAGATGAGAAAACAAATCGTTGCAATTGACAAACAAAGATCGAAATACCATAGCTATTACACAGGCCAAGAAAGGCTTGACGTAAACAACTATAATCTTTGTATAGACACCGCAAAGATAGACCTGCAAAAGGCGGTTGAAATTATAGAAAAAGCGATTGAAGATAAGTTGAAGTAAAAAACTTTAAATCAAAATATTTTGCAAATATAGACCACCGGTTGTGTTGTGGCGACCCATAAAAGTTAGACAAATAATCTAACAAAACGAGGTCGGCAGATAATCGGTGGTTTTGTTTAACAATTTTTAAATGAAATTTTGGTAATAGCAAAGTCGGTATTTATATAATGTGCACTAAACCCATCATAAAAATGATTGACATTTAACGTTTTATTACTTATTATATAAATACGACTAAATTAATTTATTATAAGGTTGGAGACCTCTAATTATGGCTTTAAAAGTAACCACAAAATATCTCGACGGTTTTGTCGAAAAAAATGAATTCTGTGGAATCGCTCCACAGGTTGAACTTGCCGGAAAACTTATCGAACAAAAAGCGGGGCTTGGCAACGATTTTCTAGGTTGGGTAGACCTGCCTGAAAACTATGATAAACAAGAATTTGAAGCAATAAAAAAAGCGGCGAAAAAAATTCGCGAAGACAGCGACATTCTTGTCGTTATCGGAATTGGCGGAAGCTATCTTGGCGCACGCGCAGTTATTGAACTTCTAGGAACACAGTTCTACAATGAACTTAATCCGCTTAAAGTTTATTTTGCCGGAAACAATATAAGTTCCGATTATCTTACAAACCTGCTTAAAATCTGCGAGGGTAAACGTGTTTCGGTAAACGTCGTTTCAAAATCCGGAACAACAACGGAACCGGCAATAGCTTTCCGTGTGTTTAAAGAGTTCCTCGAAAAACAATATGGCGACAAGGCAAGCGAAAGAATATACGCGACAACAGACAAAGCAAGGGGAACGCTTAAAGCTTTGAGCGACCAAAACAAATATCAAACGTTCGTAATCCCCGACGATGTCGGCGGAAGATTTTCTGTTTTAACCGCGGTTGGGCTTCTTCCGATAGCGGCGGCAGGATTTGATATCGACAAACTTATGGAAGGCGCCGCCGAGGCTTGCGAGAAATATAAAGGCGGAGACGTTCAAACTAACGAAGTTTTAAAATATGCCGCGGCAAGAAATATCCTTTACAATAAGGGTAAGACAACCGAACTTATGGCGTGTTATGAACCGAGTTTTACCATGATGAACGAATGGTATAAGCAACTTTACGGAGAAAGCGAAGGAAAAGACCAAAAAGGAATTTTCCCGGCGTCGGTTATTTTCTCTACAGATCTTCATTCTATGGGTCAATATGTCCAAGACGGAAGAAGAGATCTTTTTGAAACGGTTGTTAAATTTAACAAATCGGCAAGTTGCGTAACTATCAAACAAGAAAGCGAAGACTTTGACGGGCTTAACTATCTTGCCGGAAAAGAGCTTTCGTTTGTAAACGACAAGGCTTTCGAGGGAACGTTGCTCGCGCATACCGAAGGCGGAGTTCCGAACATCATAATCGAACTTGACGAGATAGACGAGAAAAATGTCGGAGAACTTATCTATTTCTACGAAAAAGCTTGTGGAGTTTCGGGATATCTTCTTGGGGTTAACCCGTTCGACCAACCGGGGGTTGAAGCTTATAAAAAGAACATGTTTGCGCTTCTCGGTAAAAAAGGGTTTGAACAACAAAGAGAGCAACTCTTAAAAATGCTTGGTAATTAGTTTAAATATATTTTTTTATTAAAGGAGAAAACGCTATGATTCAATTAATTTTCGGGGACAAGGGCTCGGGTAAAACCAAAACAATGATCGAAATGATAAACGAATCCGCAAAGAGTAACGAAGGAAGTATAGTTTGTATTGAAAAATCAATGAAACTAACGTTCAACATCGACCATTCGGTTCGCCTTATCGACGTTGATGATTATATGATTAGAGGATACGAACATTTTTATGGTTTCTTTTCGGGAATTCTTGCCGGAAACTACGATATAAGCGAAGTTTACGTTGACGGTATCTTGAAAATCGGCGGCGGTGTCGAAGGACTTGGCGGCCTTTTGGACAAAATCAACGCTATAACTGAAAACAACATTAAGGTTGTTATTACGGTGTCAACCGACGAAAAAAATGCGCCGGAAGATATCAAAAAGTATATGTAATTTTATTTATTGTTAAAAAAATAAAAATAAATCGAATTTTGTATTGACAAGTTTATTAATTATGATATAATTATTAGGCATGTTAAATCAATGCAATAAAATCATCGTAGGAGGTGCTAAGAATGGCTGTACCAAAAAGAAGGGTTTCCAAGGCTCGACGTGATAAACGGCGCTCCTCGGTGTGGAAGCTTGAAATGCCTAACTTCACCAAGTGCTCCCATTGCGGAGAACTTGCAATGCCCCACAGAGCTTGCGGTAACTGCGGCTTTTATAAAGGCAGAGAAGTTATTAAAAAAGAAGCTAACGTTTAGTACTTGCGGAGGGGGTTTTTAAAACCTCCTCTTTTGTATTTTGAATTAAGTAAGGTTTTTAGTATTGAACCAAAACATCTACAACATAAAAGGTGCTATATGGATAATACGAAACGAAAGTCAATGCGGCTAAAAGGATACGATTATTCTCAAAACGGAGCGTATTTTGTCACAATATGCACACACAACCGAAAATGCATATTTGGTGATGTAGGGGCGGATTCAATCATTTAAAAGAAATACAACAGTCAAATATATTGATTTAGTTAAACAAAGTTTATTGCCTCCATTTGATAAACATATTTGGCAACGATCTTTCCACGACCACATCATAAGAAACGAACAAGAATATCAAAAAATAGCGGAATATATAGAGTTTAATCCGCAACTATGGGAACAAGACAGTTTGTTTTCAGTTTAAATGAAAGGTGAAATTTCATGTCGGTTGAGATAATTGGGGCAAACCTTGGAAGTGTTGCCGATAAACTTAACGTCGAAAAAAATTCGAAACTTATATCTATCAACCAAAAAACGATAAACGATGTTTTGGATTATGGATTTTATTCGACCGAAAAAAACCTTTCGCTTTTGATAGAACTGCCAAGCGGTGAAAGAAAATCCTTTGATGTTACAAAAAAAGAATTTGAAGATCTTGGGTTTTTGTTTGAAACTTTTTTGATGGACAAACAACACACCTGTAAAAATAAATGTATATTTTGTTTTATCGACCAAAACCCTAAAGGTATGCGCGAACCTATCTACTTTAAAGACGACGACGACAGGCTTTCGTATCTTTTCGGAAATTATATAACGCTTACTAACATAACGGACGACGAGATTGATAGAATAATCGAGATGAAGATAACCCCCGTCAACATCTCGGTTCACACGACAGACAAACAACTGCGCTCGTTTATGATGAACAATAAATTTGCGGGAAAAAAACTTGAATATATCAAAAAACTCGCGGACGGCGGAATAAAAATTAACTGTCAGATAGTTTTGTGTAAAGGCGTAAACGACGGGGAACACCTTGAAAAATCGATTGAAGACCTGGTAGCTCTTTACCCTGCGGTTGAAAGCGTTGCGGTTGTTCCGTCCGGGATAACAAAACACAGAGAGGGTCTTTTTCCGCTTCGGCCGTTTTGCGCAAATGACGCGTTAGAGGTTATTAGCATAATCGAAAAACATGCAAAGACAAACCGAGAAAAACACGGGGTGTCGATTGTGTATCCGGGGGATGAATGGTTTTTGCTTTGCGGAAAAGATATACCGGAAACAAACTATTATGACGAACTTCTGCAACTTGAAAACGGGGTTGGAATGCTTTCGTTGTTGCGTGAAGAGTTTATGTTTGCGCTTGAAGATTTAAAACAACAAAATTTCGTCTTAAATTCGAAACAAAGTTGCGATATAATAACGGGAGAAGCGGCGGCAGGTTTTATAAAACAACTTGTAGAAAAAGCTTGGCGAGAGTTTCCAAACATTTCGGTCACGGTTCACACAGTAACCAACAGGTTTTTTGGCGGCAACGTTTCGGTTTCGGGGCTTTTAACAGGCAAAGACATTGTCGAAACCGTTTTACCAACCGACATAAAAGGCGAAAGGGTTTTGCTTCCAAAAAACGTTTTGAGAAGCGAAGGAGACCTGTTTTTGGACGACATGACGCCAAAACAAGTTGAGCAACATCTTGGAAAAAAACTTGTGTTTGCCGACGGTGGGGAACAACTACTCGACGCGATTTTAGGAAAAGAAATATAAACATTAAGGAGAAAATTAATGGCGAGCGGAACAATAGCGATTGTCGGAAGGCCGAATGTCGGAAAATCGACGCTTTTTAATAAATTAATAGGCGAAAGAAAAGCCATAGTAGACGACACCCCGGGGGTTACAAGGGACAGGATTTTTGGTGAATCGTCGTGGCTTATCCATAAATTCACACTAATCGACACGGGTGGAATTGAGCCGAACAACGACGACGAGATAAAAGTCCACATTCGCGAACAAGTTGACATAGCGGTGGACACGGCGGACGTTATAGTTTTTGTTGCGGACATTAGAGCCGGAGTAACTGCGGACGACTATGAGGTTGCGAACATTCTTTTGAGAAGCGGAAAGCCGGTCATTGTTGCTGTCAACAAATGCGACAGTGTTGGCGACCCGCCGCCGGATTTTTATGAATTCTATTCGTTGGGACTTGGCGACCCTATAGCAATTTCTTCGGTTCACGGACACGGAACGGGAGATCTTTTGGACGAGGCTTGTTCATATTTTCCCGAAACGGATGAGGACGAGGACGAACATGAGCGAATAAAGGTTGCTATCATCGGAAAACCAAACTCGGGAAAATCGACACTTTTTAACACTGCGCTTAAAGAACAGCGTATGATAGTTTCGCCAATAGCCGGAACAACAAGGGACGCAGTTGACGCGAAGGTCGAAAACGAAGCCGGAAAGTTTCTTTTAATAGACACAGCAGGCATGAGGAAAAAAGCAAGGGTAGAAGAAAACATCGAACGATACAGCGTTATGAGGGCGCTTTCTGCCGCCGGAAAAGCCGATGTATGCGTTATCTTGATAGACGCCACCGAAGGGTTCACGGAACAGGACAGCAAAGTTGCGGGGTATGCCCATGAACAAGGCAAGGGCTGTATAATTGCGGTTAACAAATGGGATCTTGTCGAAAAAGACGGCAAGACGATGGATAAACTGCGAAAAAAATACATGAACGATTTTTCGTTCATGTCATATGCGCCGATTATATTTATTTCGGCAAAGGAAAACGTAAGGATAAATCGACTTTTCGAGCTTATAAAGTTTGTTGACGAACAAAACGCGATGCGAATAACTACCGGTATGCTTAACGAGGTTCTCGCAAGGGCGACAGCAAGGGTCCAACCACCCTCTGACAAAGGCAAGAGGTTGAAGATATACTATATAACCCAACCGTCCACAAGGCCGCCCACGTTTGTTACGTTTGTCAACAACGCCGATCTTTTCCACTTCTCCTATCAACGATATATCGAAAACCAAATTCGTGACACGTTTGGACTTGAGGGTACGCCGATTAGAATGGTCGTTCGCGAACGTGGGAATAACAATAAATAAAGGGTCGGGGTAAACATTATGGAACAAAAATTTGAATTGGTTGATAAGTATTCACAAAACAGAAACTGTGCTCAAGCTGTGTTGTGTGCTTATGCGGGGGAACTTGGAATATCAGAACAAACGGCGTATAAAATGGCAGAGGGCTTTGGCGGAGGAATTGCCGGAACTCGAAACGACTGTGGGGCGCTCATAGCGGCTATTAACGTAATAAGTTTTCTCAGTAGCGACGGTATCGGCGGAACTTCAAAACCCGAGACATACAAAGCTGTTCGCGAGCTAATAGCAAAGTTTAGCGAACGCTACGGCTCGTCTGACTGTCGAGATATCGTTCAATACAACGCCCAACACGAAACACAATGCAAAGACACCATGAAAGAGGCGATTAAAGCTATTGAAAGCGTACGAGCCGAACGTCAGATATAAATTAACAAAAAAACCCCCTGATAATTGCTGGTCGCGAAAACGCGAAGCATGTTATCAGGGGGTTTTTAGGTTTAGAGATTAATTTTGCATTTTGGACAATCGCTATCTTTGTAGATAACGCTTAAAAGCTTTTTACACGACGGGCAACGATAGAATATTATCGTTTGGAGCAAAGAGGCTAGAAGAATAACAGAACCTATATATGAAAGCAAATTAATTTCAACATAGTTTCCGAAAAGCCCTATTAAAATACCTACCCAAGGCCCCGCAATAAAAATAATATAACTTTTTTTGTAGTCCATTATTTAACCGGAACTAC
>CAYJJR010000067.1:0-12457 GCA_964370565.1 uncultured Oscillospiraceae bacterium
TCCTTGGCATAATCAACGCCGGATCTTACGGCATTTTCGCTACCTTTTCCACCGACACCCAATTTAATTGAATATGTCTGTGTTGCCCCTGCCGGTATAGTTTTATCTGCCCAGTGCCATGTGGCGACTGAGTCCCCACCGGTAAAATTAGGGCTATTTGTAGTTAAAAAGCAAGATTCATCAATACCATTACCGCTTTTCCAAGTGTTAGAATCACTATACAGCCCATACCAATACCCACTTACATCATCAACGCCGGGGGCATCTTTTAGAAATGCATTAAATTGGGCATATTCGTCAGCGCCTTTTTTATCGTCATCACTAGTTGAAACCATCTTGAACCCTGTATATCCATCAAAAGAGGTGATAGGAGCGTTATCAGCTGAACCTATCATAATATCACCGCCGGAGCCCAAGGAGAAGGTGACATCGTTTGCATTATTGTTTTTTACGATATACTTAACCTCGATTATTTGTCCTTCATTTTGGATAATCAAGTCAATAGCAATATTTAGTCCTGTTGAGCCTACAGTATACCCACCACCGGCAGAAGATACGGCATTTACAGCGCTTGTTGTATTTCCTGACTTTAAACGTGTAGGAAAACCAACATTACTATAGGTTACTTTTTTCCATTTTCCATCAAATTTACCGCGTATGTCAAAATTGCTGCCTGTATATTTATATGCCATCAATCCATAGCTGTCTGTTAAATACCCCTCGCCATTATCCACTAAACCACCCGTCGCCGCCATCGTCAACATCGGCATCATGCTAAAGAGCAGGGCTAAAAAAATCGTGGTTACCAAAAGTCTTTGTTTGAAGTTGTTTTTCGTTTTCATTACATTTTCCCCCATATAAAGGTATTCTCCTAAAATATAACAATCAAAATGTCACAAAAGTGCCACAAAAAACGAAAAAACCGCAAAATTTTTGCGGTTTTCAGATAGATTTTATATCAAATTTTATTCAAGCCGTTTGTTGATACTGCCCAAGGTAAATTCTCCCCAGCTGTATTGGCTCATGTATTCGCCCGTATAGGCATTGATAGCAGACAGCTTGCCGTCTTGCCAATCATAGTAATCGCAAGAGATTTGGTTGGGGATAACGCCAATTTTGCCCCATTGCTTGAAAAAGATATGGTTTGGTAACGCTTGTAATAAATCGCTTCGAATATTTCTGAAATAAGACTCTTTCGCCTTGTCCTCCCAAAGTATTGCCATAATCTCGTTGTTGGTACACAGCGCACCTTTGCGGTTCACAAGATAGGCAAACATCTCTTTTGTTTTACTGTATTGAAACTTAACGGGTACATCATCGATATATACCTCGAAATTTCCAAACGTTCTAACCGATACTTTTTGTGATGACTTTACTTTAATCGGGTGGCGTAGGTTTTCTATCTCTTTCGTAATTTTCTCGGCAGTTATCGGTTTCATTAAATATCCGCTGGCACGCAGATCCATAGCGTCGCCTTTGTATTCTACATAGCCTGTAGTAAAAACAATATTGATGTTATGGTCTGCAAGCTTCAGTTGTTTAGCAAGCTCTATGCCGTCCATACCACGCATTTGTATATCCAAAAATGCAATGTCACAAGGGTTTTCTTTTACAAAGTCCAGCGCCGCCTTTGCGCCTGTGAAGGCGTGTACTGTTGCACTCGGTTGGGATTGTTTAATGGCTAAAACCAGCCCATCAAGAGCGATTTTTTCATCATCTACCACTATGATATACATAGCTTAATCCTCCTTTGGTATTCTGACGGTTATTGCTGTGCCTTGCCCCGGCCTGCTTTCTATAAGCATTGTAGCGCCTATCATAGTCTGTAGGCGGTGTTTGGCATTTTCTATACCCACATGGCTTCTGCTATCATTTTTCTTTTCATCGGGGTCAAAGCCAATACCATTATCTATGATTTTAATCTCAAAGCGGTCGTCGTATTCTTTTGTAGAAAGCTCTACTGTACCGCCATCTTGTTTGGGAAACAAGCCATGATTGACCGCATTTTCAACAATAGGCTGTATCGATAATGAGGGTAGCATGAAGCCTGTACTTTCGATATCATATTTAATATGCAGTTTCTCATCAAAACGCATTTTTTCAAGGGATAAATAAGTTTCGATATGCTTTAACTCCTGCTCAAAGGGAACGGGTACAGTTCGATTGATAGAATCTAAGTTTGCTCGCATATACTCCGCAAAATCACCAATAGACTTTTGTACTATCTTTGGGTTCTGGTCGCAAAGATGATAGATAGCGTTGAGGGAGTTGTATAAAAAGTGCGGCTTTATCTGCGACATCATAATGGCAACCTTATAATCCATCATTTCTTTTTCCTTCAAGGCAAGTTGCCGGCCTCTATCCATATGGACTGTTATATAAACCGACATCATACCGAGAATTGTTCCGAGGTTTATAAAGTTGAATTCTGTATTAATAATCACTTGTAAAAATGCGCCCATAATCGGTGCAACTAAATAGCTTAACAAAAACCAAAACTCACGTTTTGCAAACCCTTGTTTACATTTGATTGTAACACAATACACCAATCCTATAGCTATAACAAATAACCCATTATATATATTGATAAGCGGACCTTCTTGATATCTACCATCCACAAAGGTAAATACCAAAGGATAAAACATGGATACAATGGCTAACGGAAGAATTGAGATTGAAAAAACTTTAATTGCTGTAATGAGTTTTTTGGGCACAAGGCTTTTATCACGCACAATCTCTTTAATATATTCTACATAAAGTATCAAAACAGGAATAGGTAAGGCAAATTCGCCCATCGTGCAAACAATGTTGATATTTGTAAACAAGGCGTATTTGCTGAAAACCAGCCTGCAAATAGTTAATATTACCTTTAAACCAATAAGGCGAAAGATGATAGCCATGATTTTGTTCGCTTTGTCTTGAAGCCTGTTATCATAGCGATTACTAAGTAATATCATTGCTATAATCAGCAAATATATAACTTGAATTAAAATATGTAGTTCCGAAACGGTTGTAATTGCCATTCTATATCCTCTCAAACATTCCTTGAAAAAGACCGATTAAACAGTTCTTGTTTTTTATAACAAGGTAAATTTACGACATATCTCCACCCAATTGAATAAAACCTAAATTTTCATGAAATTCCTTTGGTTTTACCAAATCTTAAACTGCTAAACTTACTGAAAATGCTCATAGATTCATATTTCTTCCTATGTTGTTTTTTGTGCAACATCTCCATTGTGTTTATTATACAACATTAAACAGATAGTTTCTATCGTTACTTCTCTTTCCATTATCCTTTGACAGTCGTATATTGTGAGCGACAGCTTTTTGCTTTGGAGATGGTGGTTAACAATGATAGGATAGTCTTTTTTTCTGTGCGACATATTACCGTTTTTGTCTTTTCTTTCTTTGTGAAATATAAATGTGTATTTGAAATTCGAGGCTTTGGAGTATATAAAAAAGGACGCTTCATATTTAGTTTTTTTTGTGTAGCAATTTGATGTAAATACTGCTTTTGACAGTCTGAGGGGGCGGTCGAATTCGACCGCCCCTTTATATATGGCATAACTTTATATACTCATTTATTTTATAACGCCTTTTTTAAGGATATAGTTTGCATAAAGTGCTTTTTCTCCCGTTTGAACAATACAATAGCAATCGGCGGCATGATCATAGAACTTAAAACGTTCGATGTGTTGAATTGCGTCTTTACCACGCTCGTCGAATTCGGCTATTATGTCGGCATATTCTCCCCAAATAGGTGTCTCGACGCTGTCTCCCGGCACCTTTTCCATAAGTTTTACGGGGCTTGCGACATAAGTGTCAAGCGGCATAAGTGTGAGAATTGCTTTCATTATGTCTGTTCCGCTGTGTCCGTCGGCACGCACAATAATAGCGCCCTTTTGTTTTGCGAACTGTGCGCCGGGAAAGTTTCCGTCCCCTATACAGATTTCGCTTCCGTGCCCCATCTCTTGCAAAACTTTCAAAAGTTCCGGTGATATAATACTTGGAATTCCTTTTAACACGTTGTTATCTCCTTTATTTTTTTATTATTTTATCATTAAATCGCAAAGTTGTAAATTGTAAATAATAGATGCTATATAAATACGTATTGAAAACGCCGTGGCGTTGCCGTGGCAAAGCCACATGTCAAATTTATATTAGATTTATTCTAAATCTAATATAAATTCGGACGGTCAAAAACAACCGAAAGACGGATGTTTTTGACCGCATTTTATTTGTTTAGTTTCTGTTAATTTTATCTTTTTCTGTCGTAAAGCGGGCCATAGTTTGTGCAAGCTCTGTAATCAGCGGCTTCAAGATCCTTTGTGCCGAACGATGCCCACGAATGCGGACGGAAGATTCTTTCATCCGAAACGTTGTGCATTGAAACCGGTATACGTAGCATTGCGCAAAGCGTTATCAAATCGTGTCCGATATGTCCATAGTTTATAGCGCCATGGTTAGCTCCCCAGTTAGCCATAACCGAGTACGCATCTTTAAACACGCCTTCGCCGGTACAAACAGGGGTGAACCATGTTGTCGGCCAAGTTCTGTCGGTTCTGTCGGTTAAAACTTTGTGTGCATCAGCGGGAAGTTCAACAGTATATCCTTCTACCAATTGCAAAACAGGGCCTAAACCGTCAACCCAGTTGACACGGCACATAGTAACAGGCATTCCGCCTTCGCTGTCAAACGTCGAGCTAAAGCCGCCGCCTCTGAAATATCCAACGTTTGCGGGACTCCAAACAGTTGCATCAAGGCAAGCTTGTGCTTCTTGTTCGCTGATATCCCAAAACGGTTTCATAGCGGGCTTTCCGTCTTTTCTTTGTTTTCCGGAAGCGTCAAGGCAACTTGCACCCGAATTGATAAGATGGATTATTCCGGCTTTTGCTTCGTCAGGAAGTTCTTTTCCGGTAACACGTTTAACCGACTCGTTGCTCCAAAACGTTCTTACGTCCGAGAACATCGAAGCTGTGTTTGTCAAAAGATGTCCGAAAAGCATAGCAACGCCGTTCAAGCAATCGTTTTCCGTTGCAACGATTTCGGGACGACGAATTCCGTTCCAGTCAAACGACGAACAAAGGATAGCCTCCGAGAAATCTCCGTTGGGGAGATAGTCGTTCCAATGGCGTTGACCTTGGAAGCCAGAAGCTATGGCGTTGTGGCCAAGACCCTCTTCACGGAAACCGTTGTTCATAAGCCATTCGTTTCCTATCATCATGTCGCGAATAATGATAGCCATCTTAACGGTATATTCCCATTCGGCGTCTTTTTGTTCCCTTGTATGTTGCTCTGCGTTAAAATCTTGTCCTTCTTTGCAGTTCTCTTTAACCCATTTAAGAGCTTTTTCATATTCGCCCTTGTCATAGATATTTTCTTTAATTCTTCTGTCGATTTCAACCATGTCGACAAATTCGCATCTCATACCAAGCCATTTTTCAAAAAGCTCGGGGTTTACAATCGAGCCGGCAATACCCATCGAAACACCACCGATTGCAAGATATGATTTCCCTTTCATCTCGCCTGCGGCAACCGCTGCTTTTGCGAACGAAAGAATCTTTTCTTTTACATCGTCCGGTATAAACTTATCTGTTGCGTCTTGAACTTCACGTCCGTAGATAGAATATACGGGAATTCCTTTTTGTGTATACGCAGCGTTGACCGCTGCAAGGAACACGGCGCCGGGACGTTCCGTTCCGTTGAGTCCCCAAATAGCTTTTGGAGTTGTCGGATCCATGTCCATAACTTCGTTGCCGTAGCACCAGCACGGAGTTACCGTGAGTGTTGCGCAAACTCCGCCAACACTTGCAAATTTTTCGGCACACGCAGCACTTTCAGCAACACCGCCTATACAGGTGTCTGAAATTACACATTCGACGGGATTTCCGTCACGGTCACGAAGGTTGGACGAGATAAGCTCTGCCGCCATCTTTGCCATGTCCATGGTTTGTTTTTCAAGCGATGCGCGAACTCCGCGTTCACGTCCGTCGATAGTTGGTCTAATTCCGATTTTCATAAATTTACGCTCCTTATATAATAAATGTTTTTATTTTTATACTAATCTCCACATAAAAAAAGATACAAAAAATCGAGCTCGCAACTTTGCTATATATTTTTTCACAAAGATTTTTTGCTAATCTTTTAAAGAAGAGTTAGTATTAGATACTGTTTTTCCGTGTTTAATTGTTGTGTAAAGTGTTGTTATCGAGTTTGGGGTGTCTTTTTTGTCGGGGGATTCAAGTCGTTCCAACAAAAGCTTGGCGGCTTTTTTTCCTATTATCTCGCTAGGTTGGTGAACCACGGTAAGTTGTGGTTTTAAAACGTCGGAAAACTGAAAATTGTCAAAGCCTATGACAGAAATATCTGTCGGAATCCCGACATCAAGTTCGTTTATCGCCATAAACATTCCAAGCGTCATGTCGTAATTTGTTGCGAAAATTGCGGTTAACTCGGGAAACGACGACAAAAGTTTTTTTGTTGCCTTATACCCTTCGGTAATGTCGAATTTACCGTTTACAAAAAACTCGGGGTTGTGTTTAATCCCGTTTTTTTCAAGCGTTTCAACACAAGCTTGTTCGCGTTCATTGGCTGTGTTTACATCGCGAGGCCCCGTTATAACCCCAATTTTGCTGTGTCCGTTTTCAACCAAAAAAGAAATCGCTTCTTCTGCCGCTGCCTTGTTGTCTATAACCACCATGTCGACTTTCTTTTTTAGAGATTTTATATAACGGTCAAACAAAACGACCGGTATTCCTTTTTCGATAGCCGTAGCAAGGCTTTTGCCCGACGTGTCAATAGACATACATATAATGCCGTCTACCATCTTGTTAATCATAAAATCGACCGTTTCTTTTTCCTGTTTTGCGCTGTCTGCGCTTTCCGAAACTATAACCCCATAGCTTTTGCTTCGCAGATATTCTTGGATTGCCGTAATAACGGTCATTGTAAATATGCAACTGAATTTAGGTATTACAATTCCGATAGTCCTTGTTCGCTTTGTTTTCAAGCTCCTTGCTAGTTGGTTAATCGTATAGTCGTTTTGTTCCAATAGCTTTTCAATCGCAATACGATTAGCCTCTCTTAACGTACCGCCGTTGAAATATTTCGATACGGTAGCAAGCCCTAGGCCGGTTTTCTTTGCAATATCTTTCATCGTTAAGCTCAACGATTTCACCCCTATATTATAAATAAATAAAATACTATTGTAAAAGCGTTTTGTTCATTCTCTAAAAACCGAAACGTTTCGTTTTAATTTTGCTTTTATGTTTTGATTATAGTAATAATTGCGCAAAATGTCAACAATTTATATCATATAAAAAACTATATTATGTAAAATAATGGTTGAAAAAATAACATTTTGATATCATAAATAATGAATAAACCCTGTTTTTTTAATGAAATATAAACAAAAAAGTAGTGTTGCACAATTCAACGAGACGTTTTTTGTTAAAGTATACGAAACGTTTCGGATTTTGGTTACAAATCTGTAATTTTTATTGACGTATATGCAAAACATGTGTATATTGAGTATAACGATTAACTTTGCAAAAACTCAATTAAATTTAACGGGTGGTTATTATAGTGGACAAAGTTTTAGTCAAAATGGAAGGTATTCAAAAATACTTCCCGGGAGTTCATGCTCTCGACAACGTCAAATTCGAGGTAAACTCGGGCGAAGTTCATGCCCTTGTCGGCGAAAACGGTGCCGGCAAATCGACCATGATGAAGGTTCTGACAGGCATATACAAAGCCGATGGCGGCGATATATATGTTGAAGGAAAAAAAGTCGAGATAACAGGGCCAAAAGACGCACAGAAACTTGGAATAGGAATAGTTCACCAAGAACTAAACCTTATGCAACATCTAACAGTAGCCCAAAACATCTTTATCGGCAGAGAACTTTCCGGAAAAATGTTTCTTAAAGATAAAGAGATGAACGAGCAAACAGCAGCGTTATTAAAGAAATTCAATGTTGACTTAACACCGGAAACAATAGTTGGAAAACTTACCGTTGCAAAGCAACAGATGATCGAGATAATAAGGGTTCTGTCATACGACGCAAAACTTATTATCATGGACGAGCCGTCTGCGGCGCTAACCGAACGCGAGATCGACGAACTATTTAAGTTTATCGAAGAACTTCGAGACAGCGGACACGGAATTGTCTATATCTCACACAGAATGGACGAGCTTCTCCGTATAACAAACCGCATAACGGTCATGCGAGACGGCCAATATGTCAACACGGTCAAAACGGAAGAGACAACTATCGACGACATAGTACACATGATGGTCGGTCGTGTTATCTACGAAGAACCCAAAACAAAAAGCAACGTCGCCGAAGATGCTCCCGTTGTATTAGATGTTGAAGGTCTTGAAACGGTAGACGTAACCAACATAAACTTCAAACTTAAAAAAGGCGAGATACTCGGATTTTCGGGACTCATTGGAGCCGGAAGAACCGAAACAATGCGCGCAATATTCGGAGCCGACCCAAAAATTGCCGGTACAATCAAGATAAACGGCAAAGAAGTTTCGATTAAATCTCCGAAAGATGCGGTTAACCTTGGAATTGGTTATCTCAGCGAAGACAGAAAACGCTATGGCGTCGCTCTTGGTCTTTCGGTCGCAACAAACAGCGCAATAGCAAGCCTTGAAAGTTTTACAAAATCCGGTTTCGTGGACGACACAAAGATAAACTCCGCCGCCGAAGAATATGTAGAAAAACTTTCGACAAAAACTCCAAGCATAAAACAGCTTGTTAAAAACCTTTCGGGGGGCAACCAACAAAAGGTTATCATCGCAAAATGGCTTATTAAAAACTGTGATATATTGATTTTCGACGAGCCGACAAGAGGAATTGACGTTGGCGCGAAAAACGAGATATACAAACTAATGAACAAGTTAGTTAAGGAAGGAAAATCTATTATAATGATTTCCTCCGAAATGTCGGAACTTCTCCGCATGAGCGACAGAGTTATAGTTATGTGTGAAGGAAAAATAACCGGCGAACTCGACATTGAAAATGCCGATCAAAAGTCAATTATGACACTTGCGACACAGCGATAATATGAGTTTTGTGGCAAAAGATATCGCCACGATTTGGCTAAAGCCAAAACCCTCATATTTACGGCTTGCAGAAAAATTTCAAAAAAATAAGGAACGGTCTTTTAAAATGGAAAACAACAAAGCTTTAATTAAAAAGAAGTTGGATCTACAAAAATTGTTAGCCCCCGCCGTGCTTGTAATACTATATGTCTTCTTTGCGTTTGCAAGTGATACATTCTTCTCACTCGATACGGCAATTGCCATTCTTAACGCGTCATACTATATCGGCTTCCTTGCAATCGGTGTTACATTTATCATCATAACGGGCGGCATCGACCTTTCGCTTGGAACGGTTATGATGTGTGGAGCTCTTATCGGCGGATATGCATACAACAACTGGGGCGTACCCATCTTGGTTGCGCTTTTAATAGCCGTCACAATTACAACATTGTTCGGTTTTATGAACGGCATTATGGTTGCAAAACTTAAACTCCCCCCCTTCATCGCAACGCTCGGAACCCAAATGATTTCGATGGGCCTTGGCGCTATCGCAACAAAGGTTGTAACACAAAGATATCCGACAGTTGGAACGGAAGACGGTTGGTTCAAGTACATATTCTATAACTACGAAGGTTTCCCGACAGGCGTTTTGTGGTTGTTCGGATTTTTAATCATTGCAAACATCATCCTCACAAAAACAAGGCTTGGAAGATATACCTTTGCTATGGGTTCAAACGAAGAAGCGGCAAGGCTTTCGGGTGTTAACGTTTCAAACTGGAAACTAATCGTTTACACATTAAGCGGATTTTTCGTCGGCATGGGTGGAATTGTATACGCTGCGGCATACACCTCGATTATCCCCTCAGAAGGCGCCGGAATTGAACTTCTTGCAATCTCGGGCGTTGTTATCGGCGGAACTTCGATGTCGGGCGGACAAGGAAGCCTTGTCGGAACGATGATAGGCGTGTTTATGATGAGCGTTCTTCGCCAAGGACTTCTCTCGGTTGGCCTTCAATCCCACTGGCAAACACTTTTCACCGGAATAGTTGTTGTCGGCGCAGTTCTTCTCGACAACTACAGGATCAAGAAAACATCTGCGGTTAAAAAAGTTTAATCTATATCTAAAACAAGTGGGTATTAATTCAGTTTGCAACCGAGGCAATAGTTTCGGTTACAATATATAAAAAAATAATAGGAGAAAAAAAATGAAAAAATTACTTTGTTTATTGCTCGCATTGTCCCTAGTATTCGCTTTCACAGCTTGTGCAGCTCCTGCTGAAGAAGAAGCACCGGCACCCGACGCAACAGAAACTCCTTCGGCTGAACCAATGTTCATCGCTATCGAGTCTAAAGGTTTCCAACATCAATTCTGGCAAACAGTTCTTGCCGGTTCTGAACAAGCAGCTGTTGACCTTGGCGTAGAAATCGAATTCCAAGGACCGGACAGCGAAACAAGCGTTTCACAACAATTAGACCAACTTAACGCTCTTTTAGCAAGAGAACCGGACGCATTAGCTCTTGCAGCTCTTGATACAGAGTCTGTTACAGAAGTTCTTAACGATCTTAAAGAACAAGGAATCCCCGTTGTTGCTTTTGACTCGGGCGTTCCGGGAGCTCCGGAAGGCACAGTTCTTTCGACAGCTTCAACAGATAACGAAGCAGCTGGCGCTGGCGCAGCAGACGAAATGTTCGCAGCTCCTATGTTCGCTGAAAAATTCGCAGCAGCAACTCCCGAAGCACCTGTTATGATTGCTTGCCAATCACAAGACGCAACTTCCGGCTCGATCGTTGGAAGAACTGACGGATTTGTTAACCAAATGGCAGCTCTTGCTGAAGAAGCTTTCCCCGGACAAGTTTCTATCGAAGGCCACGACAAATGGGCTATGCCTGTTGACGGCGCAGCAGTTATCATCAATGTTCAAGTTCCTGCAACAACAGAACCCGCTGATGCAGCTAACGTTTCACAATCTATCCTTTCGAACGAAAACCTTATCGGTTTCTTCGCTTCGAACGAAGCTTCTGTTGGCGGAATCCTTTCTGCTACAACAGACGGAACAGAACTTGCTAAAGACGGCGGCAAATATGCTGACCTCACAGTTATCGGTTTCGACGCTGGCGCAAACCAAAAAACAGCTGTTTCTAACGGTTGGTTCTATGGTTCGATAACTCAAGATCCGTTCATGATCGGCTACTTGGCTGTTGAACTCGCATACAAAGCAGCAATGGGCGAAGCTCTTGAAGAAATCGTTGACACAGGCTTCAAATTCTACTCGGCAGAAAACATGGAACAAGAAGACATCGCAATTCTTCTTTACGACTAATACAAATTAGCTTGTTAAAAAACCCAACCCCCCAAACCTTCCAAAGGTTTGGGGGGTTTTTATAGTATCATAAAACTGTACTTCTCTATTTTTTCAAAAGTATAATTAATTTTCAAGAAACATTTAAAACACTTTTTGTCAGGGGACTAGGGGGAGTTTCGAATCTCCCCCTTTGTCCCCCGACACCCCCAAAACCCCCTCAACGATTTAGGGCGACACACGCCCTAAAAACCCGTTCCGCTTTTTGCGCTCTATCAACTGTATACTGCAAAAAGCTTGTCATTTTCTTCTTTTTTAATATGATATTTTCTAAGCTTATTTGTTCGGTGTTTTTCTTCTAATATTTTTTATAATTCTATTTTGACGAGCAACAGCTTTCTTTGTTTTATTATACTTCTTATCAACAACACCCCAAAGACAACGGCTGTCGCTATCATATAAAACGGTGTATGTTGATGATTTGAAGCTAAACTTTCGGCGCTTGTAATTCCGGTTAGTTCAAACACGTTTATAATATAGTCGAACAACAAACCGAACAATATGGCGGACACCGCCGCAACCGAAAGATAAATTGCGACAACTTTTTTGCCAAGCGTCTTAACAAGAACCAAAAGTGAAGCTATGTTTGTTACTGGGCCTGCGAACAAAAACACAAACGCCGCACCCGGAGAAATCCCTTTAAGCATAAGCGACACCGCAATTGGGATTGAAGCTGTCGAGCAGATATACATCGGAATGCCTATCAAAACCATCAAAATCATCGTTACAATTGGGTTTGAGAAGTTTGCGAAGATGCTTGCCGGCAACACCGTGCTTATAAGTGCCGCAATCAAAAGCCCAACAATAAAATGAACCGCTATCTCGTCTAAAAACTCCCCAAATCCATAGGTAAACGCGAGTTTCACTTTGTTTAAAAACGATAAACTTTCTTTGTCCTGTTGCACAGAAGCTCCCGAACAACAGCTGTCCTGCTTAGGGCTTTCCTCACTGCTACAACCGCATGAGCTTTGTGAGACGGCGGCAGTTCCCTCACTGCTACAACCGCACGAGCTTTGTGAGACGGCGGCAGTTCCCCCACTGCT
>CAYJJR010000068.1:0-12129 GCA_964370565.1 uncultured Oscillospiraceae bacterium
ATTTCGGATCTGTTCTTTTTTATTTTTTTGTTACCTATCAATTGTATTACAACATGTTAACGTTATAAAAATCTTGTTGTTTGTTGACAATCCACCCCTATATATAGTAAAATTTAATAAGGTATATATCTATATTGTACCTAATAAAAAAGTAAGGGTTGAATTGCAACAGATGATGACACCTGAAGAATTAGCAAAAAAACGACAAATTAATGCGCGAATTCGCCGAAAAAAACGCATACGCCGTAGGATAATTGCGTTTTCAATTACGGGGATTTTACTTTTCCTTATCATATTTGGCATAACTAAACTGGTCGGCGCAATAATAGATAACAGAGAAGATGTTGTAACGCCGGTTCAAATAGGCCCGGAGTTCCTCCAAAACGATACGATACCGGCATACATCGAACCATATAACTATCACGACCCGGTTCCTCAAGCGGTTGAACTTACCGCCGACTTTTCAAAGTCGATAATCTTCGGAGATTTCCGTATTGCCGGACTAGAGTTGTACTACCCCGACGAGATAGAATATGCATATAACGACAACATAAAAATGGCGGACGCGTTAAATGCAAACTTTGTCGGTTCAGACGGCGAGAGCTTGACCGTTGAAGAACGGTTAACCGACGCCGATTACCAAAACATCTATTTATTCTTTGGTGTAAACGAATTGCAAGATGTCCAAATTCCGGCGTTCTACACCTCTTACATGGCGTTTGTTTCAAAGATAAAACTTTTACAACCAAACGCAGACATATATCTTTTAAGCCTTGTTTCGGTATCCGAAGGCGCAATTGAATCGACCGAGGCATACTATCTAGACAAAATTAACTCTGTTAATGCACTTATTAAAGACGTTGCGGTAGCTCAAAAAGTTTATTATATAGATGTCGATACAGTTTTGTCCCCCGAAGGGGTTTTGCTTGAACAATATAACGCGGGCAACGGCATTGGGCTTAACCCTTCTGCATATGAAGCTTTGCTCGATTATATAAAATCTCACATTGTTATTAAGGAGAACTACGCATGAAAAAAATATTAATTGTTTCGCTTATACTTGTTGTTTCGTTTGTGCTTGTCGCTTGTGGACAAGCTGTTGAAATAGACACGTCGGCTCTAATTGGGGAACTTCAATCGGGAGATTTGTTCGTAAGCAGCCCAACAGCCGCCAACGACCAAACAATGACAAGCATAATAAAAGTTGACCTTAGCCTTGTCGAAAGTTATCAATACTTCGTTTCCGCCGAGTACACCGGCGAGGAATACGGCGTTTTTGTTTGCAACTCGGAGAGCGACGCAAAAGAGATAGCTACTCAACTTGAAACGCGAAAAAATGAACTTTTAACTATATATGAAGATTACGCAACCGAAGCGTTGCCACGAATTGAAGCGGCTAGAATATACCAAAACGGAGTGTATGCGGGGCTTGTTATCGCTGACAACATCGAACAAGCGTCGACTATCTATTCGGGTTACTTTGCATAACAAATTTGTAATCATATAACATAAAAAAACAAGGGAACAGTTTTTGGCTGTTCCCTTGTTTTTTTATGTATTACTTTTCAAGCACCGCTACGGCGTTTTTAAGTTCGTTGACTATATCAATGTGTTGTGGACATACTTTGTTACATTCACCGCATTCGACACAGTCCGAAGCTTTCACACCACCTGACGTCACCCAACCGTATGAACCCTTTGCGCCCTCGACATTGTCATAGACTTTAAAGATATTATAAGCGCTAAACGTACCCATTATAGGTATGTTTTTTGGGCAGCCTTTCATGCAATATTCACACGAAGTACACGGAACGCTTTCTATCTTTGAAAGAATTCTCTCTGCTTTCATAGTAGCTTCGAGTTCCTTTTGCGACAGAGGTTTAAACTCTTTCATGTATGAAATGTTGTCTTGCATCTGTTCAAGGTTTGACATACCCGAAAGCACCGTAATAATGCTGTCTTGCGACGCCGCAAACCTTACCGCCCACGACGCAAACGAAGCGTTCGGATCTTCGCTTTTAAACAACTCTTTAACAGCCGTTGGTGGGTTGGCAAGAAGTCCACCCCGCACAGGTTCCATGACTATAACAGGTTTTCTGTGTTTTTTCGCAACCTCAAGACATTTCCTTGTTTCAATAGAAGGGTGTTCCCAATCGGCATAGTTAACTTGAAGCTGGACAAACTCCATCTCGGGATGTTCGGTCAAGATTTCGTCCAAAACTTCCGCCTTATCATGGAGCGAAAACCCGAGATGTTTTATAAACCCTTGCTCTTTCTTTTGCGCAAGAAACTCCCACAATTTAAAACGGTCAAACATCGCTGTTCTTTCGCCACCCAAATTGTGCAACAGGAAAAAATCAAAATATTCAACTCCGCATCTTTCAAGCGACGTTTCAAACATCTGTTTCGCTTCCTGTTCCGTCTTTGCCGCCCACGCCGGAAGTTTTGTCGCAAGTTTATATTTTTCCCGTGGATAACGTTTTACAAGCGCCTCTTTTGTCGCTTTTTCAGACTCTCCGTTGTTATAGACATATGCCGTGTCGAAATAGTTAAAACCATTCTCGATAAAAACGTCCACCATCTCTTTTGTTGCCTCGATGTCTATTTCGCCCTCTTTCATCGGCAACCTCATAAGTCCAAAACCCAGTTTTGGAATGGTTTCTCCAAGATATTTTTCCATAAAAATAATGTTTCCTTTCTTTTTGTTACTATACCATCCGATCTTTTACCCAAAAAGGTTTTGTTTCATCTCGTTCCATTGCATAGCGTTAATATTTACGGTTCTCGGCTTACTTCCCTCGGCTCGTCCTATAATGCCGAGGTTTTCCATCTCGTCCATAATTCTCGCCGCCCTTGCATATCCGAGTTTAAGTTTGCGTTGAAGCAAAGAGGTCGACGCTTGTCCCGTTTCCAAAACAACCATAACTGCGCTTTCAAGCATAGCGTCGCTGTCTTCCGAAAGGGAACTGTCGGAGGATTTTTTTCCTTTTCCGCCCTTTTCCATAGCCGCTTGCTTTTCGATTTCGGTCAAAACCTCTTCGTTATATTCCGCAACCGCGTTTTGTTTTAGGTAGTTAATAATCTCCTCTATCTCTCCGTCCGACACAAAACATCCTTGAATTCTAATCGCTTTCGGAAGATCCATCGGCCTAAACAACATGTCTCCATAACCCAGAAGTTTTTCCGCTCCGCCCGTGTCGATAATCGTTCGGCTGTCGATTGCGGAAGAAACCGAAAGAGCAACCCTCGACGCAATGTTTGCCTTGATTATACCCGTTATTACGTCAACCGACGGACGTTGTGTTGCGATAATAAGGTGGATACCCGCCGCCCTTGCCATCTGTGCAAGACGACATATAGAGTCCTCAACTTCGTTTGGAGCAACAAGCATAAGGTCGGCAAGTTCGTCTATTATAACGACAACTCTCGGGAGCTTTTCAAGCGGTTCGGCGTCCTCTTCTGCCGAAGAATATAAAGGCCTTCCCGCCTTTTCGGCGTTTTCTAACTTTGTGTTAAAGCTATCTATGTCGCGAACTGCGTTTTCCGAAAACATCTTATATCGTTTTAACATCTCGCCAACCGCCCAACCAAGGGCGCCCGCCGCTTTTCTTGCGTCGGTAACAACCGGTATTAGCATGTGCGGTATACCATTGTATATTCCAAACTCAACCATCTTTGGGTCGATAAAAACAAATCTCAAATCTTTTGGCGCGGATTTATATATAAGGCTTATTATCATCGAGTGTAAACATTTTGATTTACCGCTACCCGTCGTTCCGGCTATAAGAAGATGTGGCATCTTTGCAATGTCGGTTATTTGAACCGCGCCGCTTATGTCTTTTCCAAGCGCAACGGTAAGCGGAGATTTAGAGCCTTTGAACTCTTTGCTGTCGATAACCTCGCGAAGCATAACCATATCTTTTTGCTTGTTCGGAACCTCAATTCCAACGGCGGCTTTGTTTGGTATTGGCGCTTCAATTCTAACCCCTGCCGTCGCAAGGTTAAGAGCTATGTCGTCCGCAAGGTTTGCTATACGATTAATTCTTACCCCTCTTTGCGGTTGAAGTTCATACCGCGTCACGGTAGGACCTCTTGATATGTCGACCACCGTCGCGCCAACGCCAAAGCTGTCAAGTGTACTGACAAGATACTCCGCGTTTGCGCGTAGTTCGGCGGTAGCGTCATGTAGCGAACTTTTTTTCGGAGCTTCAAGCATACCTAATGGAGGAAAAAGATATTCCGGCTCGGTTCTGAAAGGCGGGGTCAAAGGCCCCGTATTTTGCCTGTATTCCTCGCGATATTCTTGTTGCTGTTGTTGCGGTTCAATATTTTTTGTCGCGCGCTCGATAAGCGCATCTACCTTTGCGGTTTCCTGTTCGCTTCCAAACGTCGCAAAAAGATCTTTGCTTGGTTTTCCAATCTTGTCCGCTAGGTCAAACGCCTGTTTGACAAACTCGCCCGTGCTGTTGTTGTCGCTACCGTTATTTTGTTCGGTCTGTCGGTCAAATCTCGTCGTCTCGTCGGGGTTTGGCATAACCCTTGTCGACGCGCCAAGGTCGATGTCTATATTTCGTTGTCCCGTTACAGATGTAATCGGCATAATCCTTGTAAGGTCCACCGCTTCGATTGGGTCGTCAAAACCTATGTCAACTTTGCTTTTTACTTCGGGCAACATATCAAGATTTATGTCTATCTTACTTGTCGAAGAACTTGTAAAACTTTCGGTTAAAGGGGCTGTGTTTGAACGTTTACCACCGGGTTTTGGAACGTCAAGGGGTATGTCGATAGATGCGGTTCTTTGTGCTTTTGCAATAGCCGCGGTCTGTTGTTTTTCAAGTTCCTCTTGTTCAAACTCTTCGCGAAACTCGTTGTAAAGTTCTCGTTGTTCGCGCCATTTCTCACGTCCGCGATCAATTGGGTTTTTGATAGCGTTGATAACATCAGCAAGGCTTTTTCCGGCGAGTATCATAACCAAGATAAACAAAATAATTGAGATTACTATGTTTGCCGCCGGTTTGCCGAAAAGTTCCACAAACGAAAGCCCAAAGATGGCCGCCGCTACCCCTCCGCCTTTGTGTTGTGCTCCGAGAACATATAGATTAATTATCTTTTGAAAGATGTCGTCTCCGTCGGGCTGTGTGTTTGAAAAGATCAAAAACATTCCGCAAACAGACAAAATTATTAAAAGCGCTAGTATAAGTTTTCCGTTGGAAACTTGTTTTTCATATGTGCAAACTATAGCAAGCGCTAGCAAAAGAGGCCCTATGAAATAGGCGCAAAAACCAAAAAGCCCGAACAAAACCGAGCTTAACGCGGTCCAACCCTCGTTTCCTTCAACAAACGTCAACGCCATAGCGATAGCCGACGTTCCAAACAAGATAACCGAAGCGAGTTGATATCTTTTACTTCTTGCTTTTTTTGCCTCGTCCGCTTTTCTTCTTCTTTCTGCTTGAGCTTTCGAGGGTCTTCCTTTTCTTGTGGTGGTCGCCATTATTTTCTCCTAAAATCAATAATTATAAATTAGATTAATTTAAAATCCAACGTTGGTTCTATCCAACAAGCCCGGGCACTATATCAACGATGTTTTTGCCCATGATACGTTCGATAATCCCCACTGTAACTGTCAAGCTACCAAGTGTCAACGTATAATATGCAAACATAATATACCTGTCGGTTTTAACGAGCCATTGAACCATCTTTATCGCTAAAAGCCCAAAGATAAGCGACGAAATAAACCCAGCCGCCAAAACCATTGGCTCGATAGTTATTCCCTCTTCTAACGCATCTAAAAGTTCAAGCAACCCCGCACCGAGAATCGCCGGTATTCCCATAATAAAAGAAAACTTAACCGCAAATTCTTTTGAAAGTCCGCGAAGCATTCCAACCGAAGTTGTCGACCCGGACCGCGAAATTCCCGGAAGCGTCGCTACCATCTGCATAAGACCAATTACAACCGCGTCGAGCGGTTTCATATCTTTAGCGGTTTTTGTTCCGCTAGAGTTTTGACAGGCAACAAGAAGCATTATCCCGGTAAACAAAAAACAAAATCCCTCTACAATTATGTCGTTGTCGGTTGATACAACCTCTATAATATCCGAGAAAAACACAAATATAAAAAGCGGAATAAGCGTTATCAAAACCATAATAACTGCCTTTTGTTGTTCGTTGGTTTTTTTATAGCTAAACCGCCGAGTAAATATATCCCCAATCATCTTAAACGCTTGGATAATCATATCTTTAATCGTATCAAAGAAAGCTATAAACACCGCAACCAACGTTCCAAGGTGTAACATGACGGTGAAAAACAAAGAGTTTTCGTCCGAAAAATTAAAAAGATGTTCCGTTAGTGCAAGATGTCCACTACTTGATATCGGCAAAAACTCGCTTAGCCCTTGTATAATTCCTTGAAAGATACTTTCTAAAACAGTCATACTACCTCTTTTTGTTTGATTAGTTTAAAACATATATTTTTCGCTTATCTTTTATTTTAACATATTTACACGATTTTTCAAACATATATTTATAAACTTTATCAAAAAATTCCATTTTTTCTTTTTTAGCAAAATAATAATTAATTACCAACGTTTTTATCAGGGGGTATAACCCCCCCACTGACACACTTCGTTCCTCAAAAAAATCGCAAAATATGGCATAGCTTTCGCCACACCACATCTTTAAAGTTTATTGTTTTATTCTGACGGAAACTCTTGTTCAACCGTTTGCGATGTCTCGACCGAAATATCGGGCAAAATGTTTGAAACTTCGCTTTCGTCTGAAACTTCGCTATTTGAAAACAACGGCGCTAGTTCGGTTGTTTCCCCTTCGATTAAAATATGTCCTGCTATAACCGTGCCCTCTCTAACCAAAAGTATTGCCGAAACCCCCGTTTGTTCATCACCATAGTTGGTAACGATATAGGTACACTTGTTTATCGTTTCGCCTTTAAACGGTTCAAGATCAAAACCGGTAGTTTTAAGCATCTCGTTATATGCATAAAACCTTTCGTCAAATTCGGCCGGAACTTCAACTTCGGCTACCGTACTGTTGTTGTGAAGTTCATACCCTAAAGAGTTCAAATACGCCTCGCGTTGTTCCGTGGTTTCTCCCGGTATTCCCGTTATGTCGCTCTCGCCTTGGTTGCCTATAACAAGCCCTGCCGCATAGATTATCACAGCAATTAATATGATAATCGCAAGTAACACAAGCGCTGTTTTTTTAATCTGTTTTTTGTTGACCGATGCTGCAATCATTTATATAACACCTCTGCTTTTTTTGATGTTTAGGAAACCGCCAAACACGGTTCCAGCGAAAACACCTTCGCTCCGCAAGTTTTGTTGCGGCTAAGTTGATGTTATATAGATATGCTCATTTATGATACTTTATGTTTTTATTTATTGTAAACCCTCTGTATATCTGTTCAAGCAGAATCATCCTCGACATCTGGTGAACAAACGTCATGTTTGAAAGCGAAAGTTTAACGTCAACGCTATTTTTTAAACGCTCTGAAAGGCCAAGAGAACCACCAATTATAAATATAATTTCGGAAAAACTTTGTTCCGTTGTTTCAAGCATTTGCGCAAAATCTTCCGAGGACAACTGTTTACCCTCGACACAAAGTGCAATTTTTTTTGCGTTTTTCTTGTCAACAAGTTTTAATATATTTTCGCTTTCGGCTTCAATTACCTTTTGTTCAAGCGCCGCGCCTTCACCCAACAACCGTTGTTCTTTAAGTTCTATTATGTTAACTTTACAAAACGCCGAAAGACGTTTGATGTACTCGGCGCAACCGTCGAAAAAAAACTTTGACGAAAGTTTCCCTGTCGCAATTATCGTTATCGTAACCATTGTTTAAAACTCCATTCTTTCCCCGGCTTCGTGTCGGTCGGCTATGTAAACCATTGGGGAAACGTCAAAGTTTTCAAGTATACCGTTACATGTAATCTCCGCGGTTTCGGGGGTGTTGTTTTCTTGGCTTAGATGCATAAGAACAAACCTTGTGCTGTAGCTTTTCGCAAGTTTTGCTATAGTCTCTGCCGCGTCTAGGTTTGAAAGATGTCCGAAATTTGATTTAATTCGTTGTTTAAGGTGGAAAGGATATTTACCAAACATCAACATACCTTCGTCATAGTTGGACTCTATTCCGACAATGTCACAACCCTCAAGCTGTTTATAAATCCTATCGCACACTTTTCCGGTGTCGGTCATTACAACCGCTTTTGTTCCGCTAGGTGTTTCAAAACGATAGCCAAAACAGTCTACGCTGTCGTGGTAGGTTTCAAAGCCTTGCACAAGCAACCCCTCGACTTCCAGTTGTTCGCCGTCCTTTATTACAACGAAATCATCTTTTTCTTGCAAATGCCCATGTTTTAAAAGATGATATATACATTTTTCTGGCGCGATAACGGTTGCGCCGTAATGTTTTAAAAATATATTTAAACCTTTGATGTGGTCTGAATGTTCATGTGTAATAACAACCGCCCCAATATCGCTCGCCGACACTCCGTTTTGATTAAGCACAGTAAGCGTCTGTCTACAGCTTTTCCCTATGTCAACCAGAATAGCTTTCTTTTTATCTCGTATAACGGTACAGTTGCCGGAGCTTCCGCTATACATCGTTTGAAAATATGCCATTTATAGAGTTCCCTTTCTGATTTTTTTAAGCATGCGGACAAAAGCACAATATTCTCCCCTAGTCCCCAGTCTTTAGCTGTCCTTAATCGTTTGACATTCCTAATTTCTCATTCCTCATTCACTATTAAACCGCAAATACGGGCGAACATTTACGTTCGCCCATACTATAATCACACGTTAAGCTTTTGTTTAATCAAGCTCTTTTCTCGACATCTTCGTCTTGCAACAGTTCAATGTCCGCGCCGACATCTTTAAGTTTTCCGACAATATTTTCATATCCTCTTTCGACGTGGTATATGTCGCCTATCTCGGTTTTGCCGTCCGCCAAAAGTCCCGCGATAACAAGCGCCGCGCCCGCCCTAAGGTCGGGGGCCTTTACGTTTGCGCCGTGAAGCCCTTCAACGCCCTCGATAACCGCCGTCTTTCCGTCAACTTGGATACGCGCGCCCATTCTTCTAAGTTCGTCGGCATATCTAAACCTCGAGTCCCAAATCCCCTCCGAGATTATCGATGTGCCTTTTGCAAGAGACAAAAGCACAGCGAGTTGCGGTTGCATGTCGGTTGGAAATCCGGGGTGTGGCATAGTTCTTATGTTTGTTGAATAGATGTCTCCATATCTTTTAACACGCAGAGAATCGTCGAACTCTTCGATATCTGCGCCTGCTTTTATTAGCTTTGCGACTATCGACTCAAGATGTTTCGGAATTACGTTTTCAATCACGACATCGCCGCTCGTCGCCGCCGCCGCCACAAGATATGTTCCGGCTTCGATTTGATCGGGAACAACGGAGTATTCCGAACCTTTAAGTTTTTCAACACCTCTTATCTTGATAACATCGGTGCCCGCTCCGCGAACATCTGCGCCCATAGAGTTTAAAAAGTTTGCAACATCTACAATATGTGGTTCTTTCGCAACGTTTTCAAGCACGGTCGTGCCGTCCGCTTTAACCGCCGCTATAATAGCGTTTATCGTCGCGCCAACCGAAACGGTGTCAAAAAAGACATGGTCACCTTTCAAACGGTCGTTCGATTTAACTATAACCGAACCGTGTTCCGCGTCCCATTGTGCTCCAAGATACTCGAACGCTTTAAGATGTTGGTCAATTGGTCGAGGTCCCAAGTCACAACCGCCCGGCATTGATATACTTGCGGTTTTGTATTTTCCAAGCAACGCTCCCAAAAAGTAGTACGACGCGCGCATAGTTCTTGAAAGGTCTTTCGGGGCGTTGTACGACGAAAGCTTTGTTGCGTCTATTCTGTATTTGTGTTCCGACATCATCTCGACCGAAGCGCCCATGCGTTTTAGCATCTCGAGAATAACATAGACGTCGTTTATCTGTGGTACATTGTCGATTATACACGGCTCATCCGAAAGAATAACTGCCGGCAAAATTGCAACCGCCGAGTTTTTCGCGCCGTATATAGGGATCTTTCCCTCTAACGGATTTCTGCCGTTTATTATATATTTACCCAAAAAAACTTCCCTCGTGTTTCTTTTCTATAGTTTTAATCTGTTATCTTTATTATGTCATATTATATTCGTCATACTATTACTCTATGCGAGCCCAAGATACGATTCGGTAGGAACCTTGTTTCCGTTTACCCTTACCTCGAAGTGAAGATGGTTACCGGTCGAGTTGCCGGTTGTTCCGACATATGCAATAAGCTGTCCCCTTGAAACATAGTCTCCGACACTTGCGACGTTGGACACGTTGTGGGCATACAGTGTTTCAAATCCGTCGCCATGGTCTATTACAACATAGTTACCATAACCGACAAACGACCAACTCGAAACGGTGACAACCCCCGCTTCCGCCGCATAAATCGGCGTTCCGGACGCTGCCGCGATATCAATTGCACTGTGGACACCCGGTATCCAACCGCGGCTTATAAACTGATATGGACCTGTTGGCCATTCAAGCCTTGAAATTTCGCCAACCGTGATATCTCTTGTTCCTTCGATAACCTCGGCGTTGCGCGGTTGTGCTATTACTTCTTCCGAAATGATGTTTGTGCCAATCTCGACACCGTTTTGATACTCTATCTCTTCGGTGATGCTTAAAACGCCGTTTTGACCTTCGATAATAGTTTGTGTGTAACCTTTGTAGTACCTTTGGTCTTGTATGACGTTTGTTGAATACGGAATAGGTTCGTTCCTTGTTTGGACAACCACAGTTTTAACCCCAAGAAGAGGTTCGTTTCGTGCAACCAAAAGTTGCATGTTGGTTTCAATTACGTCCGACGTTAATGTCGGGTTAAGCAGACGAAGACTGTCCGCAGTCATTCCGTTTTTTTGTGCTATCTCTTGAACGTTTTCGCCCGCGATAGCGGTGTAGTATATGTCTCTTTCGGTCGAGGTGTTTAAAACCTGTGCGAGTTCATCAAACGTCACTACCCTAGATTCGGGGTATATTCCGTCAATCATCTCTACATCACGAATAAACCTTACCGTCGTTCCGGGGATTGTTGCAACGGCGTCTTTGTATGGTTGGAGATATGCGTCGATAGCGCCCAACATAAGTTCTTTCGCCGTGGTCGCTCCATAGAACTCGCCGCCTATATAAAGTCCCGAAGCCTCGGTTATCTCGGTTCCCGAAATGTTCAAAAGAGTGTCCGCCATTACGTCTTGTGTCGCAAGTTGCGACTCGTCCACCACCGCAATTCCAAGCGTTGCGTCGGCGTTCCAGACCGAATCATCCTCGACTTGAAGAACCCTTTTTTGAAGAATTCTTTGAGCCGAGTCATACACCGTTTCGTTTTCGATATATCCTATAACCTCGCCGTTGTAACTAACCGACAATACATAGTTAAGGTTAGCCGCAGAGTAAACAACATAAACACACACCGCAAGCGAAATAAACGGAAGAACCGAATTTAACATCTTGTTAAAAAGGCCTTTGTTCCAAAGCCAACCATATCTAAAAAACTGTTTACGGCGCAAAGCTTTAAGTCTTGGGTCGCGAAAACGCGGGTCAGACATAACTATTACATAGCTTCTTATGCTTGTAAAAAACTTCACAAACGGCGCTATTATGTCTTTTGCAAAAGATATGAGCGCCCGAACAAGCACACCGAGCGTTATGTCGAGAACCGCTCCGATAAACGACGCAACACGTGACAAAAACTTTCTTATCTTTCTGAAAAAGTTTCTGACTTCGCGTTCGGCCTGCGAGCCGAATATATACATCAAGCTATCTACATAATAAATGACATATCTAAACAGACGACTTAAAGATATCTTTTGTCGTCTGTGTCGTGTGGGGTTGTTGTTTCTATTTAAAATTCTAAGAAATAAATTTTCCATACTGTCCTTACCGGGAATTAACTAAACTAAAAACCATTCATATCATTATACTTCAATTTCAAAAAAAGTTCAAGTTTTGATATTTCTCGGGTGTGGACAAATGTGTTAATCAACTTTTTAGCAACTCTGCTTTGCCACTCCCTGTTTTTCGGACATGTTTTCCGACAACATCACACGCTAGTCCAACACGTTCA